>CAZXVQ010000039.1:0-8696 GCA_964644295.1 uncultured Clostridium sp. | reverse complement strand
TGTGTCGTCTTCAATTAATGTATATGTACCATCTAGGTTTTCCTGATAATATTCTATTGTATAATGATGTTTTATTTCTGTTTCTGCTGTTGGCGTTTGTTCTCCGTTTACAATTGCAGAATTTTTAATTGTTCCATTTTCTGCAATAACTTCTACAACAAATGAAACTGTAATTGTTTCTTGAGCAGGGATATCCTTTTTCCATGATATTTGTCCATCATTTTCCGATCCCTCTTCATCAATGCTTACAAGCTTTGTTCCTTCTGGAATGTTGTCATATATATGAATATTTGTTGCATCTATGTCCTCGCTTTTATTTGTTACCTTTATTACATATGTTATTTCTTGACCCTTTTTTACGCCTGAATTTGCAGGTTCATCATCTAAATTTTCTCCTTCAACATAGGCATATTTTTGTAATTCAAGATCTGGCTTGTTAATTTGTAAGCCTGATACACTTACTGCAGCTGCCACACTCATAGGACTCCATGCTAAATCTGTTGTTTCCCATGGTTTCTCAGTGTCTACTACTGTTGTTTGTGTGTATTCTTGGTCTGGAACTGTTGTAGTACCAGTGGTTGTTCCAGTAGTAGTTCCTGTTGTACCAGTGGTTGTATCATCTTGCGGATTTGTTACTGTAGCATCATCTCCATTGGTCTGGTCATCATCTAAAATTGGAGTGTTCGATTCTTCTCCAACACTGCCATTTTCTTCAGCGTTTGTTACGCTACCTTCAGAGACTTCATTACCTGTGCTTTGAGATGGTTCATCTCTCATTGCAGCGGCGGCATCATTATTACCTTTTATGAATGCTACCGTACCTCCAACTGCAGCTACTAATAGAACTACTGCAATTGAAGCAATTATAATGTTTCTCTTACTCTTATAATTAATCTTCGATTTCAATTTTATTTTCCCTCCTGTATTAAATATTTTATATTTATCGTTATTTATAAAATTTGCCTTGCCTTAGTTATAAGTCTATTTTTATGTCCATTTGTACACGTTATTAATGTAATTTCTCTTGTTTCAGCATCTATGCTTTCTATACAAGACGTGTCATCTGGTTCAACTAAGTATATATCAAAAACTTCGTATTCTATGGTTTCGTTTTTTAAATTTGTAAGTTTTATAATATCCCCAATTTCTAGGTACTTAGTTTCTCCAAACATTGTCCCATCTTTATTGTTGTGTCCTGCAACCGTATAATTCCCTATTTCGTTTGGCCCGTGGACCTGCAAATTTTGTTATTGATACTTTCATTGTCTCGTCGTTTGTATGGTCAATGATTGGATATTTTAGGTTTATTTTTGGAATTTCGAGTATTCCTTCTATGTTGTACCCTTTAAATTCTATTGTTGGCACTTCGCTTTCATCATTTTCTGCATTTTCTAGAGTTTCCTCTATTTCAATCAATGATGCAGCTACTGCTTTTTCATTTAAATAATTTCCGCCATATCTTATGCCGATGAGTACAACAATAACTATAATGGCAATAATAATGGCAATAATAAACAAATTACATATTTTATTTTTCATATTATTTCTCGTTTTTTGTGTTACGTTTATTTTTTATAACTATAAATACTATTAAAGCTAATACTAAAACTGCTAATATTATGAATAATATAGAACCACTATCGAATGTTACTGGTAGTTTAACAGTTTCTACTATAGTTTCTTGAACTGTGTTAGAGCCTTCGTCTTCTATTCTACTTGTTGTTAAGAACTTTACATCAGTTGTATTTGTTGTTGTTTCTTTAAGATATACAATGTATTTTGCTCCATCTGCAGTATCAGGTTGTATTATTTCTAAGTTCTCTACTTCTGACCATTCTGTTTCTTTTGGAATTAGCTTTGTGTATAAATCATAAAATTGCTTTGTAGTACTTAATGTGTCGTATGTAGTTGTTGTTTTTACTAATGCTTCTGCAAGTGAAAATAATTTAGTAAGCTCAGTTGTTTCGTTTGTTAATGGCATTAAAACATATAAGTACTCCTCGTTTTCTACGTTTTCAATTCCTGTTATAACCAATTTTTGTTTTGTAACTGTTTTTTCAACTCCGTCAATTGTTTCTGTTACAGGTTCTGCCTGAGCTGTTGTTGTTCCTATTCTGTTTGTTGTTGTATTTGTTATTTGAATTATTTGATCTGTAACTGCGTCTGCTAAGTTTATTGCATCTTTTTCTATTAAAAGATTGTCATTGCTGTCTTTTACCCAAACGTAAGCAGTTTTTGCTTGGCTATTTGCAAATAACTCGTTATACATTGTTTCATCTATATAAGCTACATATGAAGATTCATCTTCTAATGAGTCTTTTACTGCATTTATGAAACTTGAAGCTTCTGGTTCAGTGTCATCTGCTGATACGGCAAACTGAAATTCTTCTGCACATAAATCTTTGTAGTATATTAAGAATTCGTTATCTGCCTTTTCTAAAATAACCTTTTCGTTGCTTACCTCCTGACTTGCTGCCAATGATGTTAGTGAAAATAGTAGTGAAAAAATAATTAATACTAAAAAAATGGTAACTTTTTTTGTCCTCACGTTCCCTTATCTCCTTTCATTTTTTAAAAAATTTTACGGCAATATTATATCGCCATTTGCAAAATATGTCAATACAAAAAATTACATTTTTGGGTGAATTTTGCTATTTCCGTATATTTTTAGCCATCAGTCCTAATGGTTTTACACTTTTCATAATAATTCTACATAATGTAAGATTTTGCCATTTTATATTTTATTCTTTTTTGTATTTTGATGTCATCTTTTATCACATTTTGATTAAATATGGAAAATTAAATTACTAAAATCTGGTTAAAATATTTTAATTCTTCTATTTTAGTTTATGTATGAAGTTAAAGTTAAAGAACAAATATAATTACAAAAATACACCTTCCAAGGTATGCTATTTTGCATAACCTTTGAAGGTGCATTTAAATTATTATAAGCTTTTTATTTTGTATTTGGTAAAACTTTTTTCATTCTTTCAATAAATTCTGTATTATTTCTTGTTACAAGCATTTGGTTAATTAGTTGCTCTGTAACATCTGCAACAGGCATACTTGAAAGAGCTTTTCTTAATGAGTAAACTGTGCTTAGCTCTTCTGGAGTAAGAAGTTTTTCCTCCCTTCTTGTTCCAGATTTATTAATATCAATTGCAGGGAAAATTCTTTTTTCTGAAAGTGCTCTGTCTAAATGTACTTCCATATTTCCTGTACCTTTAAATTCCTCAAAGATGACTTCGTCCATTCTGCTACCTGTTTCAACTAAAGCTGTTGCAAGAATTGTAAGGCTTCCCCCATTTTCTATGTTACGAGCAGCTCCAAAAAACTTTTTTGGTTTATGTAAAGCTGCTGGGTCTAAACCGCCAGATAATGTTCTACCAGATGCGGGAATTACTAAGTTATATGCTCTTGCAAGCCTTGTTATACTATCTAGTAAAATTACAACATCTTTTCCTTGTTCAGTTAATCGTTTGGCTCTTTCTAAAACCATTTCAGCAACTTTTACATGATGTTCAGGAAGCTCGTCAAATGTAGAATATATTACATCTCCATTAATAGACCTCTTCATATCTGTAACTTCTTCCGGTCTTTCATCTATTAATAAAACTATTAATTTTATTTCTGGATGATTTACTGTAATGCTGTTTGCTATTTTCTTTAGCAATGTTGTTTTTCCCACTTTAGGTGGAGCAACTATCATTCCTCTTTGCCCCTTTCCTATAGGGCAAATTAGGTCAATTATTCTCATTGCATATTCGTTAAAAGTAGTCTCTAATTTGATTTTTTCTTCAGGATATATTGGAATTAAGTCGTCAAACTTTTTTCTCCTGTAAGCCACTTCTGGCGCATCTTCGTTTACTTCTCCAACAAATATAAGCGCTGGGAATTTTTCTCCTTCTTTTGGTAATCTTGCAATGCCTTTAAGCTTGTCCCCATTATCTAATTTGAATCTTCTTATTTGAACTGGTGATACGTAAACGTCTTTAGGGCTTGAAAGATAATTTTCACCTCTTAAAAAGCCATAGCCATCTGGCAGTATTTCTAAAACACCTTCTGCAATAAAATCTTCAGCAGTAGTAAGCTTGTATTTTAGTTTAGAGTCATCTTTTGCTGTTTCGTCTATTTGAAATTTTAGAGCAGCTGTAGCATAATCACGCAAATTGCCAGCTGTATTCTCCGTGCTTTCTGAATTTGCTACATCTTTATCTGGTTCAACATTTTCAGTATTTTCTATTTTCTCCGTGTTATTATTTAATAGACCAATAAGTTCCTCTTTTCTTAATTTAGTAACATTTTTTATGTTTTTTTCTCTAGCCAATTGACGTAATTCTACTAGAGTACATTTTGATAAATCCATTTTGGTTTCCTCCATTTTTATTAATTTATATTTACTTCGTTTAATTTGGAAATTTTATTAAGATATTAATTATCATACGATATAAATCTTTTATAGTATACAATATTTCCTGGTCAAAAGCAAGAAAAATATTTAAAAATTAATAAGGAACAATAAATTGCTCCCTATTTTCCCATATCTATATAAACTCTTTCATTAGGTAAATACATGTCAAGTTTTTCTCTTGCTACCTCTTCTATGTATTCCTCAGAATTAACATTAGTCTTTGTATTATTTAAGTCCTCGTTTGTTTCTAATGCAGTTTCTAATTGTTTTGTGTATGTTTGTGTTTCTACTTTATATTGATTTAATGTTTTTTGTTGTGACACAATTGTTACGACAAAATATATTAAAAATATTGCTATTATAATTTTTTTGTAAAATTTTTTCATATGATTCTCTCCAAAATTCAAATTTATCCTTTAGTTACTTATATTATTCTACATTTTATTTAAAAATCCTTTGTTTATTTGACATTTTTTTGAAAAAATTGTAATCATATTTTACAGCCACTTTTTTATTAAGTAGCTCAGAATTGATTAAATAAAAAAATGTTTAGTTTTCTTTTTAAATTTTAATGGAGTTATTATATGTTTAATATTTATTGTTAATATTCTAAATGGTTTAAGTATTATTTTTAGTATGTGCAGTTTTATAAATAGCATTATTTTTTTAAAAGGATATATTACAATACAAATAATTTTTTTAAATATATTTTTAACCGTAATAAGTATCCTTACGCTTATGCTTATAAAATATTTACTAATTGTAAGCATATAAATTGCAATACCTAAAATAATTGCAAAGAATATGTACCATCTCAATTGGCCATTATTGAATACAAATAGCATAAAAATTAAAAAAGTTCCTGAAAGCACTCCAAATACTGTGTCTTCAATATATGTAATGAAGTCCGGTGTTTTAAATGACCTTCTAAGTATTCTAAAAATGTCAAAAAATATTCCGAAGGGCAATTCCGCATATTGTATATATGCCAAATAAATAAGCCTGATTTATAATTGATTCGCTCATAAAATCACATCACTTTTATTTAAATATTTTCCCTAACAGATTGCCTCCGCTTTTTTTGGCAATATCGCTATCGCTGTATCCTAAGTTAAATACTTCTCCTTCGATTATAACCTCCGAACTATCTATACTTAATTTATTTATTCGTAAATCCTCGCCTTTAATTGTAAGTAACCCAAGCTGTGTTTCCACTATTACTATCTGGTCATCAAAGCTTAATACATCTGCTACTCCTGTTATTGTAAGCTTTTCTCTATTTTCTAAAATTAAATTCTGAATTATATTGTTATTGTTTTGAGGCATTACTTTTCTGTCATCCATAGCACTTTCTCCCCTTTTTTAACAATTACATAATTTATTATATTCAGACCTTGTCTAATTTAGAACTTATTTTTACTCCATTTTAGGTAACTATTCATAAACCCGTTTAAATCTCCATCCATTACAGCCTGTACGTTTCCAACCTCGTAATTTGTTCTGTGATCCTTTACCATTGTATATGGGCAAAATACATATGAGCGAATTTGACTGCCCCATGCAATATCCATTTGTACGCCTTTTAAATCCTCTATTTTTTCCTTATTTTCCTTTTCCTTCAAATTTAAAAGTTTTGACTTTAGCATTTTCATAGCAGTTTCTCTATTTTGTATTTGAGACCTCTCAGATTGACATGTAACAACTATGTTTGTTGGAATATGGGTTATTCTTATTGCAGATGATGTTTTATTTATGTGTTGACCTCCTGCTCCAGAAGACCTGTATGTATCTATTCTTAAATCATCTGGATTTATGTCTATTTGTACGTCTTCAGATATTTCGGGCAAAACTTCTAAGGAGGCAAATGATGTATGCCTCCTTCCTCCAGCATCAAAAGGTGATATTCTAACTAATCTGTGAACACCCATTTCTCCTTTTAAATATCCATATGCGTATTCTCCAGATACCAAAAATGTTACGCTTTTTAAGCCTGCTTCTTCTCCATCTAAATAATCTAGTTCTGTTACAGTATAGCCATTTGCATTTGCCCATCTGGTATACATTCTATATAGCATTTCTGCCCAGTCTTGAGCCTCTGTTCCTCCTGCTCCTGGGTGAATTGTTAAAATTGCATTATTTGCATCATATTTTCCAGATAAAAGTGTGGCAATTTCAAGTTTTTCTATCTCCTGCTCTAAAGTGTTTGTTGTATTTATAATTTCTGTAATTTCATTATATAGTTCGAGATTACTTTGTGAATTGTTTTTAAAGGTGTTAAGGTCGTTTTCAATAGTAGAACTTTTCAAAAGTGTTGCTCCTTCTGGAAGACCTGATATTTCTTCATAAATAAGTTCATTTAATTCTACTGCATAATCTAAAGATGATCTTACTTTTTTATAATTTTCTGTTTTGCTTTTAAGAGAATTTATTTGTTTTAAAACCTTCGCAGAATTATCGCTATCATTCCAAAATGATTGATTTTCTGTTTGGGTTTCTAGATTTTTTAATTCTGCCTCTAATCCAGCAATGTCAAAGAGAGCCTCCAATTTCTAATAGCCTATTTTTTAGATTATCTAATTTTTGTGAGTTTTCTTCTAAACTAATCATAAATATTCTCCTTCACTCTTGGCAATTATTAAAGTATTCAATGATTTCGTCTTTTGCAACTAATTGTTTTTCGCCAGTTTTTGTGTCTTCAATTTCATAATTTGCATTGTCAAACTTAGAGCCCAAGACAATAAACTTTGGCGTTCCAAGTAATGCAACATCATTAATTCGATTGCCTAACCCTAAATTTTCTCTATCATCAATAATACATTCTATGTTGTTTTCAAGTAATAAATTATATAACTCAAATGCGTTATCTTTGTTTTGCTCGTTATAAATAATATGAACTTTATATGGAGCAACATTGTAAGGTATTGAAAATCCTTTTATTTTGCCGTCTTTTACAATTACATTGTTTTCAATTAATGTTGCAAGTATTCTTCCAAGACCTATTCCGTAACAGCCCATGTAAAATGGCTTATTATCGCCGTTTTCGTCTTGATAATACATGTTCATTGTTTCAGAATATTTTGCTCCTAATTCGAAATTATTGCCTAGTTCAACCGAATTGTATTGTTTCATATTTTCTAATGATAACTTACCTAATTTATTTATAAATGTTTCCTTATCGTCAAATTCTAATACATCTTTATTTATTCCAACATTTGCTTCTTCATCATATAAAATTACATCTTCGCCCAATTTAGTAATTGCTTGAAATTCCTCAGAGACTCTTCCTCCCATTGTTCCGCCATCACTAATAACTGGTATTATATTAATTCCAATTCTTTTGAATATATTTAAATATACGTCGTGCATTTTATTAAAGGTTTTGTGCATGTTTTCTGCATCTTTGTCAAATGAATATGCGTCCATCATTATAAAGGTTCTTGGTCTAAACAAATATCCTCTTGCTCTTATCTCTTTTCTAAACTTCTCTCCAATTTGATAATATGTTGTTGGTAATTGTTTGTATGATAATAGCCTATTTGAGCCAAATATTGTAGCACATTCTTCTGCAGTTGGAGCTAAACCATATTCGCCAAAATTGTTTGATAAATGGAACATTATATCTTGCTCTTTTGTATATTGAACCCATCTGTTAGATTTATCCCATATGCTTTTGGGTTGTAGCTTTGGAAATTCTACCTGCACACAGTCTGCCTTATCTAATTCTTCAATAATTATTTTCTCAATATTTCTTTCAAACTTAGTCCATATATTTCCATATCCATATATGCCACTTTCAAATTGATATAACTCGCCTAATTTTAACAATATATCTTGTCCCGAATAATTTTTGTCTATGTCATTAAGATTTATTTTTTTAATATTTAATTTACTAAGTTTCAAATTACAATCCCTCCTATTTTTCTTGTACATACATTTTATCATATAAAGCTAGAAAATCAAGTTAATGAACAAATTTTTAATGCGTTACTTCTCCACTCTAATTTTTCCTCCACCTACAACAATATCATTTATGTAAAAAACTGCTGACTGTCCTGGCGTTATTCTTGCAACTGGATTTTCAAATACAACTTTTATTAAATTTTCATCAATCATTTCTATTGTAGCCTTTTCCTCTATAGCCGAATACCTTATTTTAACTGATACTTCTAGTTTTTCCTTAAGTGTATCAAATAAAATTAGATTTATATCTTCTACATACATTTCTTTGCTGTAAAGCTCATTTTGAGTTCCAACAATTACCTCGTTATTTTCTTTATTAAATCCT
>CAZXVQ010000038.1:0-8793 GCA_964644295.1 uncultured Clostridium sp. | reverse complement strand
TTTTATTTCTGTTCCGGTTAGCACAATGCCAGCCTCTATAGTATCTAAAATGGTGTAATTGTGCTTGGCAACTGGATTTTTGGCAATATTTTTTATCATAATAATATTTATAGTTTGCAAAATAATAAAATCTTGCAGACTCCTTTCTCAAATTTCATTAATATTATAGCATTAAAAATAAGCAAAGTAAAGAAAATGTAAAGCTATATATTGTATATGTATTGTAATTTTAACATAAACAATTTTCAAAAATTTTCTTAAATGTATAGACTTTTTATTTTATTTTGTGTATTATTATATCATAACATTTTAACAAGAGAGGATGAATTAAATGAATAAAATATTAAAAGTTTCTTTATTATTACTATTATTTATCTTTATATTTTCGAGCGTAAAATCTTTTGCAACAAATACAGATATCAACATGTCGTTAGATTCAACCAATACAAGCAATAATGCCACATCTTCAAATGTAACTAATAGCAATACCCTACGTTCAAATTCAGGCTTAGAAACAACTACAGAAAATCAAGAAGCAAGCGCTACATTTAGTAATATAAGTTCATTACCAGAATCCGAGTTGGGATTAACTAATATATTAAACATTTTACTTATTACGGTTGGCGTTGTATTAATTTTATTATCAATTGCAATATTTATTAGATTAAAAAATATATAATTTCATTATATACTCATAATTATTATTGTTCTGCAAATAATAATTATGATTTTTTTTGTTCAAATTGCCTTCTAAAATTTTTCCAATTTTTCAATGTATATTTATTTTTTATAAATTAATAATAATATTATTATCAATTTACGAGGAGGGAAATTATGCAGAAAAGATTTTTAGTTTCAATTACATTAGTAGCAGTTCTTTTTGTCCTTTTGGCTTCACAAATATATGCAAATACTAATGATTTAGATGCTATTGGAAATGGACTAGAAAACTTAGTAACAGACGCAGGGAATGCAATTAATGATGGAGCAATGACTATTAGAAATGGTGTTGGCGACGCCGAAGATGGTATAGAAAATGCAGTTTCAGATGTGTTTGGTGACGGAAATTCGACAAATAGCAATTCCATGTCAACTGGTACTACTAATGAAAACCAAGGAAATGCCGATACAATGGGTGGCAGTACAAATTATAATGCCACAAGAACATCTACAGATGACGCAACATTTTTAGGAATGACTGCTAATGGATGGACATGGTTAATAATGGCTATACTTGCAGTTGCAATTGTTGCACTTGTATGGTTCTATGCTAAGCAACGTTCTGATTCTTATTCAAATAGTTCACATGAATAATATTTTTTTGTAAAGCTATATACTATATATAGCTTTACATTTTCATAATACAGTAAAATTGCGACACAAGAATGTTGACACGTTCTTTTTGGGAGTATATAATGTGATAAAACTACATATAGAGGGAATTAAAGAAATGGAAAGTCAATTTTCAAGAACGAAATTGTTAATAGGAGAAGATGGGCTAGAAGGTCTAAAGAATTCAAAAGTTGCAATATTTGGATTAGGTGGAGTTGGCTCATATGTTGTAGAAGGTCTTGCAAGAGCTGGAATTGGCAACTTTATTATAGTAGATAATGATGTGGTGTCTTTAAGCAATATTAATAGGCAAATTATTGCTCTACATGACACAATAGGAAGGCCAAAAGTAGAAGTTTGTAAAGAAAGAATTTTAAAAATCAATCCAAATGCTAATGTAGAAACGCACCAGGATTTTTTTACGAAGGAATGTAAGGAACTTTTCGATAATACAGTTGATTATATAGTAGATGCTGTAGATACGGTAAGTGCAAAAATAGAGTTGGCTGTAAGAGCAAATAAGCTAAATATTCCAATTATGTCATGTATGGGAACTGGAAACAAGCTAAATCCTACTAAATTTGAGGTTACGGACATATATAAAACTAGTGTATGTCCTTTAGCAAAAGTAATGAGAAAAGAGCTAAGAAAAAGGAATATACCAAAACTTAAAGTGGTTTATTCAAAGGAAGAACCAATAAAGCCAGATGGAACACCTCAAGAAGATACGGATAAAAGGTGCGTTCCGGGGAGTATTTCTTTTGTGCCATCTGTTGCAGGACTAATTATAGCAGGAGAGGTAATAAAAGATATTCTTGAAATATAATTTAACAATGTAAATGTTTAAGCCTTGAAAATTTTTATATAAATGTTATAATATGGTATAGTAAAATATCAAAAAGGAAGGAAACATGAACCAAAAGAAACAATTATTAAATAACACAATAATTATTGCAATAGGAAAATTGAGCACTCAAATTGTATCATTCTTGCTATTGCCATTATATACAGATGTACTTACTACTGCAGAATACGGAACATACGAATTTATAGTAACACTTTCTACATTTTTCTTGCCAATAATTACATTACTTATGGAAGAATCTATGTTTAGATTCTTAATAGATGCAGAAGATGTAAAAGCCAAAAAGAGAGTAATAACAGCAACTGTTTTCTATATACTTGCTGGAACGCTGGCATTTTGCATTATTGCGGCAGTTGTAATGGGAATAATAAAGTACCAGTATGCACTATTGTTTATACTGTTTGTAATATCAAATGTCTTAATAGGACTAAGCAATGCGGTTGCAAGAGGCACTGGCAAAATAAAAATGTATTCTCTTTCAAATTTTATACTAGGAGCATCTACAATTATTTTAAATGTAGTGTTTTTAGTTGTTTTCAAACTTGGATTAAATGGATTTTTATGGTCAAATATTATTGCAAACAGTGTAACTGCAGTAGTTATGCTTGCAATGCTACATTTGCCACAATTTATAGATAAAAAATTCTTTAGCAGAGAAACGCTTTCAAAAATGCTGAGGTATTCAATACCACTTGTTCCAAATAATTTATCTTGGATAATCATTAGCCTGTCAGATAGACTTATGCTAACGTGGATGAGTGGAGCAGATTCAAATGGAATATATTCTATAGCAAATAAATTTCCAAACGTAATTTATACATGCTACGGATTTTTTTCAACTGCATGGAAGGAGTCTGCGTCTCGAATTATAAAAGAAGAAAATAAATTGGAATATTATAATAGCATATATAAAGACCTAAAGTTTTTCCTAAAAGCTATTGTGTTAGGGTTAATTGCGATTATGCCATTTGTATTCCCATTACTTGTAAATGAAAGTTATAGTGAGGCATATATTTATATTCCGATACTGGTAATTTCAATATATTACACAAATATGTCTAATTTCTATGGTGGAATATTTACGGCATTTAAGCAAACTCGTATAATGGGAACAACTACTGTTGCCGCAGCTATTATAAATGTGCTAATTAACTTAATTTTTATACCAAGATTTGGCATATATGCAGCAGCTTTTTCAACATTAATTGCAAATGCTATTATATATGCGTATAGAAGGTATAGGTTAAGAGATTACATTGTTTTAAAAGAAAAATTTAATTATGTATTTTGGATATTGCTTGTAATTACGCTTGTAACATATTACATAAACAATATGGTTTTAAATGTAATTGTATTTATTGTAGTACTTGCATATTGTATATTTACAAACGAAAAATTTATAAAAGGAATGATAGGTCCAATAATAAAGAAATTAAAGAGATAGGGAGAGCTTTAAATGGATAAATCTCAAATAAGTACATTTATACCTAAAGAAGATATTTATATAAACGAACCTATGAGTAAACACACTACATTTAAAATAGGTGGACCTGCAGATGTATTTGTAAAGGTAAGAACGGTAGAGCAGATTAAGAAAATTGTTGAATTTGCAAATTTAAATGGTCAGCCAATTCAAATACTTGGAAACGGTAGTAACGTTTTGGTAAAAGATAAAGGAATACGTGGAATAACCGTAAAAATTTGCTTAGATTCATATGAATTTATAGATGAAGAAAAAGCAAGAGTTCAAGCAGGAATTCTAAATGCAAAACTTGCAAGAGTTTTGCTGGAACATTCTTTATCTGGGTTTGAATTTGCCTCTGGAATTCCAGGAACTGTTGGCGGAGCAATCAGAATGAATGCAGGAGCATATGGAAGCCAGATGAGTGATATTGTAGAATCTGTAAGATATATGGATTTAGAGGATAATATGCAAATAAAAGAGCTTGATGCGCCTAAATGTAAATTTGATTATAGACATAGCATTTTCTTTGAAAAGAAAGCGGTTATAATAGATGCAGTAATTAAATTAAAAAAATCAGATAAAGCCGAAATACAAAGGCAAATGGAACAGAACAATAATCTAAGGAAAGAAAAACAACCAACAGATAAACCAAACGCAGGAAGTACATTTAAAAGAGGACAGGATTTTTTAACGGCTAAACTTATAGATGAATGTGGCTTAAAGGGCTTTACAATAGGCGGGGCACAGGTTTCAGAAAAACACGCTGGCTTTATAGTAAATGCTAAAAACGCTACAGCAGATGATGTAATTAATTTAATAAATGCTGTTAAAGAAAAAGTTTGGGAAAAATTCCAAAAGAAAATAGAGCTAGAAATAGAAATTATTGGAGAGTAAGCAGGAAAGGAAAGTAGATATGGGTGGTTTTTTCAAATGGTTTAAAAAAGGAGCAAAAATTAAAAGATGGCTGGTTTTAATGATATTGGGAATTGCACTAGTATGTTATGGAATGGCAGAGGTTTTAGTCACAGATGAAATGGATTTCTTAAATCTCGCTAAAATTATTGTTGTATTTGTAATTGGATTTACGTTGACAATTGTTAGTGTTATTTCTATGCAAAAACGTACCTTGGAATTGTTTGTAGAAGAATCTGATACAAGAAGGTCAGAAGAAGATAAAAATCAGGTAACATCTTTAATATTTAATAGAAAAATATACAATCAAGGGCCAAAGGTTGTTGTAATTGGCGGAGGGGCTGGTTTAAATACAGTATTAAGAGGCCTAAAAAATTACACAGATAATATTACAGCAATTGTAACTGTATCTGATTACGGGGAAGAAACAAACAAGTCTAGAAAAGACCTAGATGCACTTCCATTAGAAGATATAAAAGACAGCTTTATTGCACTTGCTGCAAATGAAGATGAAATGAAAAATTTGCTTAACTTAAACATGAAAAATCCTAAGCTTGAGGGGCTTAAATTTGGAGATATATATTTAACAGCGATGAAAGAAGCTGTTGGAGATTTTTCTATGTCCATACAAGAAAGCTCAAAAATACTTAGCATTACAGGAAAGGTTTTGCCTGTAACTCTTGACCAAATAAATATATGTGCTGAGCTAGAGGATGGGACTGTTGTAAAAAGCAGAGACGATATACCAGAGATTGTTAGCAAAAGAGTAAGCAAAATAGCAAGAATATATCTATCTCCAACAAATATAAGAGTTGCACCTGGAGTAATAGAGGCAATAAAAGAAGCAGATGCCATTGTAATTGGACCTGGAAGCCTATACACAAATGTTATACCTAACCTACTAGTTCCGGGAGTTTCTAAAGCAATAAGAGAAGCAAAGGGCTTTAAGGTATATGTAAGCAACATAATGACAGAAGCAGGTCAAACTGACGATTATTCTTTAAGTGAGCATATTAAAGCTATAATAGACCATGCCGGAAAAGGAATAATTGAGTACTGCATATATGACACAGGGGAAATTATTCCAGAGTATATTAGGCAGTACAATAAAGAAGGAGCAGAGCTTGTAGAACAAGATGTATCTAAAGTAAAAGATGCGGGAATAAAGTTAATTCAAAGGAATCTTTCTACAATAGAGAACGGCAGAATTAGGCATAATTCAGATGCTATAGCTACAAGTATTATTCAGCTGATATGTGATGATTTGAAGTTTAGAGATATGCAAAATGATGCACAATACATAATGCTTAATTCAAAGATTAAAAGCACAAAGAAAAAACTTAAGAAGAACAAAAATAAAGTTATAAAAGAAAAGAAAAAGGAAAAACACTCTAGCAAATTTTTTGAAAAATACAATGACAGAATACAGTCTATACAAGAAAGTACAAATAAGAATAAGAAGACTGGAAATTCCGAAATTGCTAAAAAAGCAAAAAAGAATACAGAAAAGAACAAAAACCATAAGGGCGCAAATCACTTAAAAGAAAAGCCCAAAATGTCGAAATAGCACGAGCAAAGAAATAATTAAAGAGGAGAACAATAGATGAAATATAGTGACATTGGAGAAGATGTAAAAAAACAGCTAAAGAGAGATTGGATTATAACAAATGGAATTGGAGGATTTTGCAGCCAAAGTAGTCTTGGGTGTAATACAAGAAAATATCACGGATTGCTTATTGCTCCTTTAACTCCACCGGCAAGAAGATTTTTGGTACTTTCAAAATTAGATGAAAGTATTCAAACAAATGGGAAAAAATATAATCTGTTTACCAATATCGCAAATGGAGATATTTCGGAAGGGTTTAAATATTTAACTTCCTTTAAAAAAGAGTACATACCAATATTTTCATATCAAGTGGAAGATATTAATATAAAGAAATTTATATGTATGCAATATGGGCATAATACGGTTGTTGTGTTGTATAGAATAAAAAATCAAAATGCAGAATCAACATTAACACTGGCTCCTGTTGTGAATTTTAGAGATTTTCACACTCTTAGTACAGGGCACAATTTTGAGGTAAAGCAAACACACATAGGCAACAAAGTAAAGATTATTTTGGATGAAAATTCTTCAACTCCAATATATATTACATGTTCTGATGGAAAATATTTAAAACATACAAACGATAACTTTGCTAATATGTATTATCCAAGGGAAGCAGAACGTGGTTTTTACGCCGAAGAAAATCACTGCGTGCCAGGAGTATATAACATTAATTTGGCTCCAAACGAAGAAAGGGACATAACATTTGTATGCTCATTAGAGGAAAATATAGACGAGATAGATGGGATAGATATTATAAACAAAGAAGTAATGAGAATTAGTGAAATTATCTACGATTCATCTATTTTACAAGAAAGAAAAATGAATGATGCAAGTATTGATATATTAAAAACACTAATTATGGCTTCGGATAATTTTGTGGTAAATAGACCTTCGTTTGGTTTGCATACTTTAATTGCAGGATATCCGTGGTTTCTAGATTGGGGCAGGGACAGTTTAATATCATTTGAAGGATTGCTACTTTCTACAAGGAGGTATGCACTGGCAAGAGAAGTTTTACTAACAAATATAAGAGATGTAAAATTTGGGCTGGTTCCAAATGGATATTCTGGTTATGATAATAGACCGCTATACAATAGTGCGGACAGCTCTCTTCTTTTAATTGAGCAAGTTCATAAATATTTAAGATACACAAATGACTCGGATTTTATAAAGGAAAAAATTTACCCTACACTTTTAAAAATAATAGAGGCATATTCAAAAAGAATAGATGTTGATGGAAACAATATTTATTTAGATGAAGATTCCTTGCTGTCTGCGGGAACTAAAGATACTCAAATAACTTGGATGGATGCCAAAATTGGTAGCCTTGCTGTAACTCCACGAAATGGAAAAACAGTAGAACTAAATGCTTTATGGTATAATGCTTTAAAAATAATGTCAGAACTTTCATTAAAATTTGGAGATAAGAATTTATCTAAAGAATATTTGGAAATGGCTGACAAAACCCAAAGTTCATTTATTCAAAAATTCTATAATGCAGAAAAACAATGTTTATTTGATGTGCTTGGGGATAATAAAGTAAGACCAAATCAATTATTTGCAGTAAGTTTATCCCACCCTATAATAGAAGAGGCGGAACTTGCAAGAAATATAATGAATGTTGTTAGAGACAATTTGTTAAATGCCTATGGACTAAAAACACTTACTTCTGATGAAAAAGAATATTGTGATGTGTATGAAGGCTCGCCCGAGAAAAGAGATGCAAGTTACCACCAAGGAATAACTTGGGTGTGGCTTTTGGGATTATATTATGATGCACTAAAAAATGTAATAAAAATAGAAAAAGACAAAAAGAGAAAAGCCAAATATGAAGAGGAACTAAATTCATTTATAGAAACAACTAGAATTACGTTCGAAAACGAAATCAGCGAAAGATCTAGTGTAGGCACTATAAGCGAAATATATGATTCTAAGGAGCCGTTTGAGGCAAGAGGTACATTTGCACAGGCTTGGAGTGTGGCTGAGGTATTAAGAATTATACTTGGGAGGTGAGGTTTGCAATTGGACGTGCAAGTTCTAGAAAACGAATTAAAAATTGGCAAGCTAAATGGTTTGTATCTTTTGTATGGAGAAGAAAGATATTTATTAGATAGTGCGCTAAAAAAGATAAAAAAGATTTTTGGAAACACAATAAGTGGAATAAATTACATACAAATAGATAACAACAATGCTGACCAAATTATTGCAAATATAGAGACTCCGGCTTTTGGATATCCTAAAAAATTAATAATTGCAAAGAATACGGAGCTATTTAAAAAAGTCGCAAAAAAATCTACAGCTACTGGAGAAACAAAATCTAAAGAAAGCAAAAAAGAAAATAAATTCGAAAATAAGCTTGCAACATATATTGAAGAAAACATAGAGTTAATAAATGAGCTTGCAGTACTTGTTTTTGTAGAAAATGAGGTGGATAAAAACTCTTTATATAAAGCAATAGAAAAGGTTGGACGCGTATGTAATTTTGAAAGGCAAAGACCTCAAGAACTTGCCAAAAGACTTAAAGCAATATGCAATGCCTATAATGTAAATATAGATATGGTTACTTTAAATTACTTTATTGAATGTTGTGGAACATCTTTGCAAGATTTA
>CAZXVQ010000037.1:0-8846 GCA_964644295.1 uncultured Clostridium sp. | reverse complement strand
ATCGACTTATATAATGTGATAGATAATCACTATTTGTTTTCTTTAAACTTGCTTGCATCAATAATTATAAGTGGTTCGACGAAAACACACTTAATGGAGCAGGTAGCGGGAATCGAACCCGCATAGCCAGCTTGGAAGGCTGGAATTCTACCATTGAACTACACCTGCATTTGTAAGATAATTAATATTATAAACGCAATAATCTAATTTGTCAATAGAAATTTCAAAAATTCCGCATGAAACTGAATAATGCAATAGCCCTTTATTTTCCGGAAGTTACTCCGAAAATTCACAAAAATTCCGCATGAAAAAGGAGCAGTAATTGACATACATAACCACTCCTTTAATTATTCTAACACATAAAAAGCGGGTTTTCTAAGCTCTTGGGTGAGCTTTTCTATATTCATTTTTTATTCCAGGGTCTTGAAATTGCATATATACTTGTGTTGATGATATATCCGAATGTCCAAGCATTGCTTGTATTGCTTTTAAATCTGCGCCATTTTGCAACAAATGTGTTGCAAAGGAATGTCTTAATACATGTGGAGTTATTTCTTTATTAATATGAGCTTGTTCTTTATAGTATTTAACTATTTTCCAAAATCCTTGTCTTGTTAATCTTCTTCCATTAGCATTAACAAATAAAGCCTCTTCGTTTTCATCTTTTATTAAATACTGTCTTGCCTCTTCTATGTATTCCTTTAGTGCTTTTAAAGACATTGTTCCCAAAGGTATGTTTCTAGTTTTTGTTCTACCTTTACATACAACATAGCCTTCATCTAATTTTACATCATCTATATCCAATGATATCATTTCTGTAACTCTCATGCCAGTAGCATAAGCAAATTCCAACATTGCTTTATCTCTAATTCCTTTTAAATCCACATCTTTAGGTTGTTCTAATAATAGTTCAACTTCCTTTGACGTTAAGATATTAGGGGCTTTTTTATTTACTTTAGGTGATTCAATAGCCATAGTAGGATCTTTCTTTATCTTTTTTACTCTTATTAAATATTGATAGAAAGACCTTATTGATGCTAGGTTTCTTGAAATTGTTGATTCCTTTTTATTTTCATCTCTTAAATATTGCATGTATTCTAATATAGTGTCTTCGGTTACTTTTAAATAATTAATTTTGTTCTCTTCTATATATTTTTCGTATTGTTCTATGTCTCTTCTGTATGATTGTAACGTGTTGTCTGACAATTTTTTGTCGTTTTTAAGAAAATCTAAAAAAAGTTTTACTTGTTTTTCCATTTGAATTCCCCTATTCTATTTATTTAATATGTAATTTAAAATAACCCTCTATATATTTTGAATTTACATAACTTATAAATGTTATATCAAAATATTTATAAAATGTAAATACATTTTGACAAAATTCCAAAATATTTTTCTATAATTCACAGCTCTTTGCGATTTAAAATGATATGTTAGCAATATCTTAGAAATATTGTAGCCAAATTTCCAGATATATATGTTTCTATAAATGATGCCCCAACTAATATTACTAAAATAAAAGCTGAAAATACGGTATGTCTAAGTATTTGCAATTTTATGTTCTGGCTTCTTCTATCTTCCATTATTAGCTTGTATAGTTTTATGCCACTGACCGCCAAAGTAAGTATTGCAGGTATTATAATTATGTTTTGAAATAGCATTGTTGAGGCTATAAATAATATTCCTTTTCCAATTCCGATTACGGCAATTATAGAAGATATAGTGTAGCCCATGCAAAAGCCCTTGTAGCCTATGCTTAAATATATTAATGGGATTCCAATTACAGTAGAACCCAAAAACCATAAAATTGCCGCAATGCAAAGGTTATTTATAATTGATTTCCAAAGCAATTGGTTTGACCCAACCTTGTATTCTTCTTTTATTGAATTTATAAAATTGTTTATATAATTACTTATCTGGTCAGATTGGCTAGTATTGGCATTGTTAATAAAAATTACGCCTAACACTATCCCAATAAAAAATATAATTAGTAAAATTAGATAGCTTTTTATGTTTTGCTCAACATATTTTAAAATTATATTTCGTATCTTATGTTCCTTAACACTGTTTCTTGGCATATGTTCCTCCTAGGATTATCTTTATACATAATGTCTATTCAATAATCCTAGAAATAGAACTACATTATTCTACAGAAACCTTACCGTAATTTCCTCCACCGCCTGCGTGTATTTGCATTTTTCCTTCTCTTGCAGCAATTATCTCCTCTGCGACCTTTATTCCTACAACCGCTTCTATATCATCTTTCGATAATTTGTGTAATATGGTCATTTCGTTTCCAAACTTTTCAATTAGTTTATCTATTGTTTTGCTTCCTAGCCCTGGTATAAAGGTAAGTGGAACCTGATATACATATGGTGGCCTATTTGCAGGACTTTTGCTCTTTTTTTTATCCTTTATTAGTTCTATTCTATCAAATACCCCAAATGTAACTTTTTTACTTTCGCAGTATGGACATGTAAATACAGGTTCTTTGGTTTCTATTACTTGGTTACAATTGTCGCAAAATGTTCTATGATATTTGCCAAGTTTTGGGTCTAGTCCATAATTGCATAAAACTTTTCTGCCATCTTCTCCTTTAAGTGCTTTTACAATTTCTTTAAAGCTTGTACTTTTTACTAACATTTTGTTGTATTCTCTTGCAATTTTAGGAAGCGAATGAGCGTCTGAATTTGTAACAAATGTTTTATTCTCTAATTCGGATATTGTGTCTGCCAAATATGTATCAGCACTTAAGCCCAGTTCAATAGCAAATATTTTGTCGAATTTCTCCTTAAAAATATCTTTCATTCTATCTACACAATTGCCATAGTAGCTCTTAAATGGAGTAAAGCAATGTGCTGGTATTAAAATACCATTATATTTTTCCACAATATCTATTAACTCATATCCAGATACGTTTGACCTTTGTGTGCTTAATGTTATGTTTTTTATGTGATGGCTCATTTCCTGCGAAAATGCCTTTATATCTGATAAGTGCGGAAAAAAACATATATTATGTGCTGCGCCACATTTGCCTGTTCTGGATTCTTCTGATGTTTCTACTTCACTTCCTAATAATATACAAACTTTATCTTTGTATATTATGCCTCCATCTTCAATTTCATATGCTTCTCCAGACTTTAAAAAATTCTCTATATCTTCTATTACATATGGTGACGCACAGTCTATGATTCCTACTACGCTTATTCCCTTTCTTTCGGCACATTCTCTTGCAATGTTTGCAAAATTAAGGCTTTTGGCTGCCGTTATTTTTATTGGTTTTCCATTTTGACTTCTCCCTATGTGTACATGTAAATCTGCAAATATTTCTTCCATATTCTACCCCTTCTCCATATAAAAAGAGGATTGTTCGTCCTCTTTTGTTCTTATTTTATTAGTTCTGGTTTCCTAAGCCTAACCCCTCATAAAAGCCACCCTCTCTTCTTTCTGGTTCAATATTTTTTCTACTATCATCAGAGGCAATTCTATCTGGAGAGACTAGCTCTTCTAGTGGTATGCGATTTGCTCTTCCTATTGCAATAGGATACGTTGTCTGCGTTCTACGTATGCTACTAGCTGTTTGTTTTATTCTGTCCTCTTCGTTACTGGCCCTTCCTTTGTCTTTGTTTGCATCCTCTGCAAGAGACGTTATTATTCCTGTGGTATTTGCTATTATTATTCCTGATTCCAAACTCATACCTTAACAGCCTCCATTCTATTTACAAAATCTTTAAACACCTCTAAATATCTATTTTCTTTTCCTTTTAAGTTTCTATATTCCAACAATACCAATGCTTCGTCAGCCTTTAAACCTATTCTTTCTGGCCTATCCAAAAGCATTCCTCCAAACTGGTCAACAAGTTCTAATACATCTGCTTCTGGCTCTCTTGGCTCAGACCCACTATATCTGTTTACTTGCTCACAAATCCTACAAAATCTTTCGTTAAATCCCAGGGTTCTTAAATAATCTGCTCCCTCTTTTGCAAAGGTTTTTACTTTTTCCATATCTGCAAAGTTGTCCACCTTTTTGCAATTATACAAAAGCGATGCCGTTATTAACATATTTTTATCAAAGTTAAGTTCTGGTGTTGTATCTAAAAATAATTTTAAAAGCTCTGTTTTAAAAACAACTGAATTGTCGAAAAATATATCGCCTTTTTTGCTTAAATAAAACATTATTTCCATCTTCTTAATCCAGTCTTTTTCCGACAAAATATATTCAGCAAAACTTTGATTTTCCATTCTTATAAGTAAATGCTAACTTTTGGGTAGCACTTTCCCCCTTTCCCACGTTCTCTTTGTAAATTATATGTTATATTAAATGTTTTTTCAACAAAGATACAAAAATGTAATCGTATTGTAATACAATTGTAATTATTTAATTAGTGATAATCATATTGTTTGTAAAGTCCAGATTTGCTTTTGAATCATGTTTATATTCTATTGTGTACACATCTGTTGCAAATATATCAGTTTGCAACATTTCCATTAATAATTTGTTATTTTTTGTATCGTTTTGTTCTATGTATTTTTTTACAGATGTTATAACATTCATTTTAGGATTTAATCTTGCAATTTCTGATAATAATTCTTTTCCCCTTTGGCTAAATCCCAACACTCTAGCATATGGAACTACTTTTTTGGAGTTCTCCATCATTTTTTTGTTAATTCCAAGAAGAGCGTAAATTAAAATTCTTTGTATTCTTGTTTGGGTATATCTTTTTGATTTTATTTTATAAACTAAATCCTGCAAATTGTTGCATTCATCTGCTGCATGCTTTATTGCACTTTCCAACCCCTCAGATACATCTGGAAGATTTGCTATTTGTTCAATTGTCATTTTTCTTAGTGCAAAAATTATTTCTTTTTCGTATTCTTCTAGTCCTAAGATAATGCCATTATTTCTCATTTCTTGCCCCAATATTTGATATGTACTTTTAGGGATAACTTTTCTTAGGTCTTCGTATTCTTTTCTTGCTAACATTTTTCGTATTGCTGTAGCACTTGCAAAGTCGTCTACAATTTTAGTATCGTTGTAATACACTTTTTTTCTCTCTATCATTATTGGCAATAAGCTACTTTTTTGAGTTTTTATTGCTTTTAGATATTCTATTCCGAGTATGTTGTTAGGACTGTTTAAAATATTTGCATATTTTTTTATATCGTTTAAATACATCATAAGAGCGTTTTCTCTGGCAGCCGGGTATGATATTCCTTTTTTTAATTCATGATTTAATATTGTAGTGTACTGTTTTGGTTCTTCATATAAAACATTTGCAATATTGTTTAAAGTTGCTATTTCTTTTGTTTCTGCTCCAAAGGAAAAACTGTCTACAATTTTCAAATTGTCAAGTAATTTTATTGCTCCACTTGCAAAATTTTCTGCACTTGAAACACTGTATATGGTTGGAAGCTCAATTACTAAATCTGCTCCACCACATATAGCCATATAAGCTTTTGCCCATTTATTTACAATGGAGGGTTCGCCTCTTTGTGTAAAGTTTCCAGATATAACCGCTACACAATAATCTGCTCCAGATTTTTCTTTAGCTTTTTGTAAGTGGTAATAATGTCCATTGTGAAATGGATTATATTCCGCAATAACTCCAACTACTTTTGCCATGTTTTCCCTCCTTTTCCAATTATATTGCATTTTTGGGTTGAAAAAGATTTCTATTGTTGATATAATATCACAAAATTAACTTATTTACAATTTTATTTATAAAAATAAGAAAGGAATATATTTTTTTATGGAAGAAGTAACAATATATACAGATGGGGCTTGCTCTGGAAACCCTGGTCCTGGTGGTTGGGGCGCAATTTTAATTCTTGGAGAAAATAGAAAAGAAATTTCTGGTGGCTCGGCAAATACTACAAATAATATTATGGAGCTTTCTGCAGTAATAGAGGCACTAAAGCTCTTAAAAAGGCCTTGCAAAGTTAATGTTTATAGTGATAGTGCTTATGTTGTAAATGCTTTTAATCAAAATTGGATTTATGGTTGGATGAAAAATGGCTGGAAAACCTCTGGGAAGGATCCAGTAAAAAATAAGGAACTTTGGCAAGAGTTATATTCGCTTACCAAAATTCATAATGTTACTTTTAATAAAGTTAAGGGTCATGCAGATGATGAACTAAATAATAGATGTGATGAACTTGCAAGAAATGAAAGTTCAAAGTTTTAACATTTTTCACTAGTGCTTTATATAAAAATTAGCAAAAAACAATATACTAAAATTTTGATAATTACTTTTGAAGCCAAAGTATAATTGTATAGCTTTATGCCAATTTTGTTTAGGTCTTTATATTTGCCAATTATCATGCTTTCCTCGAAAGATGATATATTTTTACTATCCTTCAATTTGCTCAAATATTGTGCCGATACGTATTCAGCTCTAGTCATTGCGTCTGTTTCCAAAAAGCTTCTAACTACGAAGAATACAAATTGTAGCATTATTAATATAAATAATAATATGTTTAAGACGTCCATATTTACAATTTTAAATATTGCAAATATACAAATTAGTATAAAGTAAAATATATTAAAATTAGATATTATAAAATTAAACTTTAAAAGTTTTTTGTTTTGAATGGAGTGTATGCACTCATGGGAAATTGTTTGTACTCTTACAAATGATTGCTTTATATTGCCTAATAGTATTTTATTTTGCATAACTAAATACAGGCAAGTTTGTGATTCTTTATTTTCAAGCTCTTCTATTTTTGTTTCTTTATTATTTAGCATGCTTAATATTTCTTCACATATTTGCCTGTTTTCCGGGAATTTGTTATTTACGTCCTGCATTTCTTTTGAAATGCTCATTTGTTTTATCATTTTTATATCTTTTAGCTTTATGTCTAGCCCAAAAGTGAGTATAATCCATGTCACAAATAAAATTATTATAAGTATTATGTGCATTGTTTTTCCTCTTTGCTTATAATTGTTTATAAAACATCTTTTATTGATTCTGCAATTATTTTATTTACATCTGTTACCATAACATTAAACTTCATTTCTGCATCGAAATACTTTTTAAATTCCTCATCTTGTAGCAATTCTATATATTTGTTTTGCAAACTCATTAATTGCTCATTATTTTGTGAGTTATTATCACCATTTGAATTTTTCATGGTTTCTAATTGTATTTCGTATCTAAGCTTTCCAAATTCCTCAAGCTTAGCCTTTTTTTCTGGATTGTTATCTATTTTGCTTTTTAAATCTTTGAATTCTTTATATTCATTAGATTCTCTAAGTTCTTGTGCAAGTCTATTTGCCGTATCGTATACATTCATACAACTTCCCTCCACATATTGTTGGTAATATTATGCTTAATATTTTTACGCATATGCGTGTTTCTTTTTGAAACTTAACAAATTTGTAATTTCTCTTTGTGTATTTTCCGCCTTTGTTGCCTTTTGTGCTTTTGCTTGTAGCATTTGCTTTGCTTGTCTTTCTGCCATTGTTTGACATATTGCCTTTTCATATGTAAAGTGAGTATCTTGGGCTATTTTTTCCCAGTTATATTGTTCTTTAACTTTTTGTTTAGCTCTTTTTGCCACATTTGCTGCTAATTGATGGTCATATAATAATGCTATTACAGAATCTGCAATTGAATTTGGATTTCCTGCATATGATTTCATTCCATCAACACCATGTGTTACTATCTCATTTAAGCCACCAACATCTGACACAACAGTTGGAACTCCTGCAAGCATTGCTTCTAGTGCTACTATTCCAAATGGCTCATATGTACTTGGAAAAACCGCAACATCTGCACATTTATACATTTTTTGTACTTTCTTAGAGTCCAAATATCCAGTAAAGTACACCTTTTCGTTAAGCCCTAGACTCGCAACCTCAGCTTTTAGCTCATCAATCATTCCGCCACGTCCTCCAATAATTAATTTAGAGTCGTGATAGCTATTTATTATTTTTGGCATTGCAGCAATTAGATTTTGTATGCCTTTTTCGTAGACAAGTCTGCCTACATACAAAATAATCTTTTCATTGTCCATTGCGTATTGTCTTCTAAAATCGTAGTCTCTCTCTATTCCTGTGAAGTTTGATAAATTAATTCCATTTGGTATTACGTTTATTTTTTCAAATGGCAGGCCAAATAGCCTTTGTAGTTCGTTTTTCATGTAATTACTGTTAACTATTACCTCTGAAGCCTCATATGTTAAAAGCCACTCTGTGTCGTTTATATACCTTTGTGTATCATCATGAATTCCGCTATTTCTTCCAGATTCTGTTGCATGTATTGTAGCAACTATTGGAATATTATAGGCATTTTTTAATGTTTTTGCTGCATTTGCAACTAACCAATCATGAGCGTGAATAACATCAAACTTTCCTTCTGTGTTTATAACATCTGTAGCCTTTGCCACAAGATTAAAGTTTAATTGTAATATCCAGTCTATAAAGTTATTTGGGTGTATCATATAATTATCTACTCTATATACATTTACTCCCTTATCATTCTCATATTCTGGAACATCTGTGCCGTCTCTATAGGTTATTACTGTGACCTCGTGTCCATCTTTTATTAGCCTTTTAGATAAATCATGCACTACCCTTGCTATTCCTCCAACTATTCTTGGTGGATATTCCCATGTTAACATTAATATTTTCACTTTATGTATATCTCCCTTCACTTAGTTTTCTTTAGTTTCTTAAATTGCTTAAATTCTTTCTATATTCTATACAAAAAAATTATAAATGTAAACATTTTTCGATAAATTTTTTTGTTTTTTATGCTATTTTTATTCAAATTATTTTATATGTGCAAATATTATGCCTATATTACTCTAATTCAAAGCTGCCCGTCTATAATCTATAATACACT
>CAZXVQ010000036.1:0-9025 GCA_964644295.1 uncultured Clostridium sp. | reverse complement strand
CGTTTTTTCTTGACATGTTTATTAATTAATACTATACTAATTTTGTAAATTTAATATGAATTTTTTTGAATTTTGTTTTATAATAAATTCATAAAATTTTTCATATATTATTACAAAGAAAGGAGTTATTTTAATGGAGAATTTAATCGAAATTAGATGGCACGGTAGAGGCGGTCAAGGTGCAAAAACAGCTTCTCTTTTGCTTGCAGACGCTGCATTTAACACAGGCAAATACATTCAAGGTTTTCCTGAATACGGGCCAGAAAGAATGGGCGCACCAATTACTGCTTATAACCGTATTAGTAATAAGCCAATTGTTATTCATAGCAATATTTACGAGCCTGATTATGTTGTTGTTGTAGACGACACCCTACTTGAAACTGTAGATGTTACCGCTGGGCTTAAAGAAACTGGCGCAATAATTATTAATACCGTTAAAGATGCCGATTATCTAGAAAAAGTTTTAAAAGGATATAATGGAGGAATTTATTGTATTGATGCAAGGAAGGTTTCTCAAGAGGCTCTTGGAAAGTATTTTCCAAATACGCCAATGCTTGCAGCAATTGTTAAGGTTGCAAACATTATGGACGAGAATGCCTTTTTAAAGGATATGAAAGGCTCTTTTGAACACAAATTTGCTAAAAAGCCTGAGGTTATTGAAGGAAACATGAAGGCTCTAGAGCTTGCTTTACAGGAGGTTCGAACAATAAGGGAGTCGCCAAGTAATAACTAAAATATTTTTATAAAAATTTATTATTTCGACCAAAAAGTACATTCCTATCGGTCGAAGGAAAGGAAAAATTATGTCAGAAACGCATATAGATAAAAATACACCAGTAGAAGATTTAACTCCAGGCGGCACAATTTATGAGGCTGGAAATGCTCGTCAATTTAAGACCGGCGACTGGAGAAGTATGTGCCCTGTTTATATACAGGAAAAATGTACACAATGTGGTTTATGTTGGCCAGTTTGCCCAGATGATGCAATTCCCGTTGATAAAGCAGAGTTAAAAAGATTAGATTTTAATTATGATTATTGTAAGGGTTGCGGAATTTGTGCAAAAGTTTGCCCATTTGGAGCAATAGAAATGAAGGAAGGAGTTGATAAGTAATTATGAGTATTAGAGAACGTTTAAGCGGAAATGAGGCATCTGCTGTTGCAATGAAGCAAATTAATCCAGATGTTGTGGCTGCATTCCCTATTACGCCATCAACAGAAATTCCTCAATATTTTTCAACATTTGTAAGCAATGGTCAAGTTGATACAGAGTTTGTTGCAGTAGAAAGCGAGCACAGTGCTATGAGTGCTTGTATAGGAGCTGAAGCAGCAGGTGCAAGAGCAATGACAGCGACCTCATCAAATGGTTTGTCATTTATGTGGGAAATGCTATACATTGCCTCTGGTTCAAGGCTTCCTATTGTTTTAACATTAGTAAACAGAGCAGTATCTGCTCCATTAAATATACATAATGACCATTCTGATGCAATGGGTGTTAGAGATGCAGGATGGATTATGCTGTTTTCGGAAAATAACCAAGAAGCATATGATAACTTAATTATGGCACATCAAATTGCAGAAAATAAAGATGTTATGCTACCTTTAATGGTTTGTCAAGATGGATTTATTACATCACATTCTATAGAAAATATAGAACTTATTGAAGATGATAAAGTAAAGGAGTTTGTTGGAAAATACCAGCCAGAACATTATTTGCTAAACCCAGATGAGCGTATCGCAGTTGGCCCAATGGATTTACAACCATACTTGTTTGAGCACAAGTTTCAACAAGCAGAAGCCATGAGAAATGCTAAAAAAGTTATTCTCGAGGTTGCAGACAGATTCGAAAAAATGACAGGCAGAAAATATGGCTTGTTTGAGGAATATAGATTAGACGATGCAGAAATTGCAATTGTTTGTATGAACTCTACAGCAGGCACAACTAAGGCTGTTGTGGATAGCCTTAGAGAAAAGGGAATTAAAGCAGGTCTTTTAAAAATTAGAGTATTTAGACCATTCCCTGTAGAAGAAGTAGCAAGCGCTCTTTCACATTTAAAAGCTGTTGCAATTTTAGATAAATCAGATAGTGTAAATGGCGCAGGTGGTCCTTTATTTGAGGACGTTACTTCAAGCATGTACACACAAAATCTACATGTTCCTGCTGTAAATTATATTTACGGTATTGGTGGTAGAGATACAACTACAAAAGATATAGAGAAAGTATTTGCAGATTTAGGCGATGTTGCTGAATCTGGCAAAGCAGAAAATCCATTTAGATATTTGGGTTTAAAAAGAAAAGGAGGTAAATAAGCTATGGCATATAATTTAAAAGAAGTAGTAGCTAATAAACCTTCGAGGTTTACATCTGGTCACAGAATGTGTGCCGGTTGTGGTGCTCCACCTGTTGCAAGAATGGTTATGAGAGCACTTCACGAAAACGACAACGCTGTTGTAGCAAATGCCACTGGTTGTATGGAGGTTTCTACATTTATATATCCATACACAGCTTGGACGGATTCTTACATACACACGGCATTTGAGTGTGCTTCTGCAACTTGCTCAGGAGTAGAGGCAGCATATAAATCTTTAGTAAAACAAGGCAAATTAGTAGAAAAAGACGGTTCTAAGACAAAGTTTATTGCATTTGGTGGAGATGGTGGAACATATGATATAGGAATTCAATCTCTTTCTGGAGCAATGGAAAGAGGCCACGATATGACATATGTATGCTATGATAATGGTGCATACATGAATACCGGAATTCAACGTTCTTCTGCAACTCCTAAATTTGCAGACACAACAACATCTCCTGCAGGTTCTGTAATTCCTGGGAAAATGCAGTCGAGAAAGGATTTAACTCAAATAATGGTATCTCATCATTTACCATATGTTGCCCAAAGTATTGCAGTTGCAAACTTTAAAGATTTGTACGAAAAAGCAGAAAAGGCAATATATACAGAGGGTCCAACTTTCTTAAATGTTTTAGCTCCTTGCCCACGTGGTTGGGGTTATGCAACAGAAGATTTAATGAAGATAAATAAGCTTGCAATAGATACATGCTATTGGCCTTTATATGAGGTTGTTGATGGCGTATATCATGTAACATATAAGCCAGCTAAGAAATTACCTGTAGAAGAATTCTTACGTCCACAAAAGAGATTTAAGCATATGTTTAAGCCAGGAAATGAGTGGATGATTGAAGAATTCCAAAAGGAAGTTGATAAGCGCTGGCAAGAACTTTTAGATTTAGAAGAACTAACAAATAAACAATAAGGTGGTGAAAAAATATGACATACAAAATTACAGATAAATGTATAGCTTGTGGGTCTTGTGCAATAAATTGTCCTCTTGCTTGCATAGAAGAAAAAGGAAACAAATATGAAATAGATCCTATACTTTGCATAGGTTGCGGAAGATGTGCAGAAGTTTGCCCAGTCGACGCTCCTGTAGAAAATAAATAAGCAAAAACCCCAAGTAAATTTTAAAATTTACTTGGGGTTTTTCTATAAACTCTATATTAAAAATCCTCTGATTGCTCCTGCTTTTTCTTGTCTTCTCTTTCCAATGCTTCCAGTTTCTTTAATTCTTTAATATTCTCCATATCTTCCGCATCATAATCTTTTTCTTTTTGAGTAGAATTTTTTATGACCTTTACATCAGACGCTTTGTAGTTTTTGTATGTAGTTACATCGTCTTTTTTAAACTGAACCTTCACTGCTTCTTTAAGTACCTCTAGCCCTACAATTGTTCCTTCCCCATCTTCTGTTTTTACAATTGCGCCAACTTTTGGTAAATGCTTAAGTTTGTCTTCGTAGGCTGCCTGCTCATATTTTAAGCAGCACATTAATCTTCCACAATTTCCAGATATTTTAGATGGATTTAAAGACATGCTCTGTTCTTTTGCCATTTTTATAGATACCATGTCAAAATCGCTTAAAAATGAACAGCAACATAGTTCACGCCCACACACACCATTTCCGCCTATTTTGCGTACCTCGTCTCTTACACCGATTTGTCTTAGTTCTATTCTTGTTTTATATATTGAAGCTAGGTCTTTTACTAATTCTCTAAAATCCACTCTTCCATCTGAGGTAAAGTAAAATATTATTTTGCTTGAATCAAATTTATATTCCACATCAACTAAATTCATATCAAGCTTGTGCTCTTTTATTTTCTTCTTGCAGACTTCCATTGCCTTTTTTTCTTTTCTAGAGTTTTCTTCTTCTTGTCTAAGATCTCTATTGTTGGCAAGCCTAATTATTCTTTTAAGCTCTGCTGGAACTTTGTTATCCGGTATTTCTCTTCTACCTATAACAACTTCTCCTATATCTTCTCCAAGAGATGTTTCTACAATTACTTTATCTTTTAATCTAACTTGTATGTATCCTGGATTAAAGAAATATACTTTTCCTGGTTTTCTAAACCTAACCCCTACAATAGTTTTCATATTTTTCCTTCCTTTCTGGTTTCAAACATTTTCATTAGCAAGCCATCTATGCTCATATCATAATTGCAATTTGCATTTAACCTGTTTTTGGTTTTCTCTATTTCAAAAATCAGATTTAAGTATTTTTCGCTATAGGCTTCACTTGTTTTTATACTTTCGTAAATAACAGACATTGCGTAGTCTAATAATTGTGCTATTATATCTTTAGATTTATATAATACTTCAAATTCTGTAAATACATTTGCTACACTCGTTATTTTACCTAAAAGTAAATTGTTTATAGCATTTTCTAGTTGATTATATGCTTCTATATTTTCGCATATTTCTAGCAATCTTCCTAAACTGCCATTACACAAATTTAATATACTTTTATTTGGCATAACAAGCTTTGTATTTGTTTTAATATATTGATTAAGTTCTTCTGTGCTTAATCCTTGAAAGCTAAGCTTTATACATCTAGATTTAATGGTATTTAGCAATTTATTTTCGTTTGAGGTTACCAATATTATTACCATGTATTCCGGCGGTTCTTCTAATGTTTTTAATAAGCTGTTTTGTGCTTCTTCCGTCATTTTTTCGCAATTATTTATAATAAGTACTTTTTTATTAGAAACTATTGGTTTTTGATATATGTATTCTTGTATTTCTCTAATTTGAGAAATCTTTATTGAATTTCCATCTGGCTCCAGCTCAAGAAAGTCCGGATTGTTTCCAGAGCAAAACATTATACATGAATTGCACGTATTGCACCCTTTATTTTCTGACACACATAATATCATTTTTGCAAATTCTCTTGCAAAAATGTGCTTTCCAATGCCATCTATCCCACAAAACATATAGCTGTGAGATATATTTTCGCTTCTTACTATTTCTTCAAGCTCTTTTTTTATTTTATTATTCCCAATAATTGCTTCAAAGCTCAAATTAATTCTCCTCTTACTCTGCCTTTTTTATTGTTCCAAATCTGTTTAAAGGCCAAAATCTCATTAAAACTTTACCCTCTATTTTTTCGATAGGAATACAACCGAACCTTCTGCAGTCAGATGATTTTGTTCTGTTGTCTCCCATTGCAAACACATAACCTTCTGGCACTACAATATCTGTAAATGCTCCTCCATACGAGTCTGTAACAACTCCATCTTGTAAATAAGCAGATTCGTCTAATTCCTCTCCATTTATATAAACTTTTCCATTTTCTATTTGAACATGGTCTCCTGGCAGGCCAATTACTCTTTTTATATAGCTGGTTTTTCCCCATTCTAATACATAGTAAGTAAATTTAGAAAACAAATTTGTAGGTTCCTTGCTATATATTGCAACTGGGTTGTCTAAGTCTGCATTTTCCTCAGAAATATAAGTTACACTTGGTGCCTCAAATGTTATTATATCTCCTCTCTCAGGTGTTTCGTTAAAAGTTCTCGTTAGTCTATTTAAAATCAATCTATCATTTGGGTATAATGTAGGATACATTGATTCTTGTTGTACAATTGTTGGAGTTCCAACAAAATACTTGATTAGTAATGCTAGAACAACGGCTATTATTATACATTCTATCCATTCTAAAATATTTTTTAATTTATCATTTATCCTCATATATACCACCTTCGTTTTCTTTTTCCTTTTTTGTCGCAGGTATTCTTATTACAACTTCTGTTCCAACACCATATTGGCTTTTTATGTCTATGCTTCCGTCATTTTGCTCTATAATTTCCTTTGCAATTGAAAGGCCAAGTCCTGTTCCTCCCATTTCTCTAGAGCGGGCCTTGTCTACCCTGTAAAATCTTTCAAAGACTCTACCTAAATCCTCTTCAGGTATTCCAATTCCATTATCTATAACTTTTATATATGCGTCATTATATACAAATCCAACATATATTTTTATTTTTCCACCTTCAGGAGTGTACTTTATTGCATTAGATAAAACATTTAATATTACTCTTTCTATTCCATTTTTGTCTGCTCTAATTGGTGGCACATCTGCTGTAACATAACATTCTACGTCCTGCTTTTTCTTTTCTATCTCGATTTCTAGCTTTTCTTGGCATTTTTTTGTAAGCTCCCCTAAATCGAATTCTGTAATTGTGCTGTTTGTTCTATTCATATCGTATCGAGACAAAGTAAGCAAATCACTAACTAGGTTTGCCATTCTTTCTCCCTCAGATGATATAACAGAAAGAAACCTTTGCTGAGTTTCCTTGTCATATTCTCCATCTTGCAATGTGTCTGCATAGCCTATTATTGAGGTAATTGGTGTTTTTAACTCGTGCGAAACATCTGCCACAAATTCTTTTCTCATATTATCCAATTTTACATGTTCTGTTATATCTTGCACAACCGCAATTATTCCAGATGATAGGTCATTTTCATCTTTATATGGAGCAAAAAATATATTAACCGTTTTTTCTCCAACATTAATTTTTTGCTCTGATGCAGTCCAATTGTCCAAATACATTATTGTTTCCATTTTTATATTTATGTTTAGCTTTTTAAATATACGATTGAAAGTGTCCTCATCTTTAAGTCCCAATAATTCCTTTGCCGCCGGGTTAATGTGCGTAACTTTGCCTTTTTTATCAAATGCTAAAATTCCGTCATTCATGTGTAATAAAATTGCTTCTATTTCCCTTTTTTGTCTATTTACTTCATTCAAATTTTGTGCTAGCTCTCCTGTCATCATTCCAATAACATTTGCAATTGAATCTATATCTGTATGCTTCCTTCTTTTTTTTCTCTTGTTTATCTCTATTAAACCAACACTTTCTCCATTTGCTACTTTTTGTGCATCTTTTATTAGCCTTTTCATTGGTTTTACTATATTTTCTGTAAGGAATATGCCCAAAATTATAACAATGCAAGAAAATACTAATATTCCGCACAATATTAGTATTTTTGTTTGAGCCTCTTGCATATTAGTTAACTGTACTAATGTTTCTATTTCTATAGTTTCTTCTCCCTCAATAAGTTCACTTGTTTGATTAAGTATCCCACAGAAGAAAAAGCCTATTTGTAATATTATAACAATTCCTATTAGTAGAACTGCTAATAAAATTTTATTTTGAATTCCCTTCATTACACATTTCCCTTATTTTGATGCTAAATAATATCCAATTCCTCTTTTATTTATTATAATTTTAGAGTTCTTGGTTGTATCTCCAAGTTTTTCTCTTATTCTACATACAGTAACATCTACTGTTCTAATGTCACCATAATATTCATAATTCCATACTTTTTCTAGTAGAACTTCTCTTGTAACCGGAACTCCTGGTTGCATTGCTAGGTATTTTATTAATTCAAACTCTTTTGGAGTTAACGATTTTACTTGCCCTTTTAATTTGACTTCTACTTTTTCCAAATCTAATTCTAGGTCACCAACAACAATTTTGTTAGACTTTTGGTTACCTTCTTTGTCTTTTTGCTCTCTCTCGTCTTCTACTTTCCTTAGGTTTGCTTTAACCCTAGCCATTACTTCCCTTACGCTAAATGGTTTTGTTATATAGTCGTCTGCTCCAAGTTCTAAGCCCACAATTTTGTCGATTTCATCATCTCTAGCAGAAATCATTAATATTGGCACATTGTATGATTGCTTAATTCTTTTGCACACAGATAACCCGTCAAGCTTTGGTAGCATTATATCTAGCAATATTAAATTAGGTCTTTTCTCTAATGCGATATTTAACCCCATTTCTCCATCAGTGGCTTCCAGTGTGTTGTATCCTTCTTTTTGCAAATTATATACTAGTATGTCTATAATGTTCTTTTCATCATCAACAACTAATACTGTTTTCTTATTTGCATCTAATTCTTCTTTCATATGAGTCTCCTTTATAACAATTTTTTTAGCGTATCCAATTTGTCATTCTCATTATAACTCTACAAATAGCACTTGTCAAAGTTTTTTTACAATATTGTTACAAAAATTGTTACAATTTCATTTCCTTGTTTTAAAAAAGCCCTGTAATACAGCTTTTACAAGGCTTAAGCATTTATACTTTTAAACTAAAAATTAAATAATATTACGACATTTTTTGCTATAAATTTTAATAAAAATTATATAGTAATCGAAATTTAATTAGGCGCACTTTGCAAAATAACTTCCACATTATAAATTCCACCGCTTCCGTCCATTTTTATTTTGCCATCTTCTACATTTTTGCCATTACACTTTACTTTCATATTTTCTAATACCCAATTAGAGCCTTTACTATTATTTGTCACATTTATATTATAAATACTATCTCCATATTTATATTTTATTGTGTAGCAATCCCAGTTATTTGGAATATGTGGCTGCATTTTTAAATATCCGTCTTCTATATTTAGCCCCAATATATATTGTATTCCCGCAATGTACATCCAACTGCTAGAGCCTGTGTACCATGTCCAACCGCCACGGCCAGCAAGGTTTCCCTGCCCATATACGTCTGCAGATATTACATATGGTTCTACTTTGTATTTTGCGCTTTCGTCTTTGGTTCTTGCATGTTCAATTGGATTTATCATTCTAAAGTTTTCGTATGCTTTATCATTTAAGTTTAGTATCGCTTGAGCAATTATGGTCCATATGGCAGCATGTGTGTATT
>CAZXVQ010000035.1:0-9130 GCA_964644295.1 uncultured Clostridium sp. | reverse complement strand
GATGGAAACCAGATAATCGAAAAAATGCAAGAAAGATTGGTTGGTAGATATCCATTAAATGACATCGTAGATCCAAATACTAACGAATTAATAGTAGACACTAACACGTTAATTACAGAAGATATTGCAGACAAAATAGTAGCTTGCGGAATTAACAAGGTAAAAGTTCGTAGTGTATTTGGCTGTAGAACAAAGCATGGTGTATGTGCTAAATGTTATGGTATGGGCTTAGCAAGCAGAAAAGAAGTAGATATAGGAGACACAGTTGGAATAATTGCAGCTCAATCAATTGGTGAGCCTGGTACACAGCTTACAATGAGAACTATTCACTCAGGTGGTGTTGCTGGTGTAGCAGATATTACACAAGGTCTTCCTAGAGTTGAGGAGCTTTTCGAAGCTCGTAAGCCAAAGGGATTAGCAATAATCACCGAAATTGCAGGAACAGTAAGCATTAATGATGCTAAGAAGAGAAAAGAAGTTGTTGTTACATCTAAGGATAACAGTAAAACATACGTTATACCATTTGGTGCTAAATTAAAGGTAAGAGATGGAGACGTATTGGAAGCTGGAGACCAAATAACAGAGGGCTCTAAAAATCCAGCCGAAATACTAGAAATAAATGGACCACAAGGCGTATTTGACTATTTAATACAAGAAGTTCAAAAAGTTTATAGAAACCAAGGTGTTGATATAAACGACAAGCACATTGAAGTTATTGGTAGACAAATGCTTAAAAAGGTAAGAATAGAAGACAACGGAGATACAAACATGCTTGCAGGTTCACTTGTAGATATGTATGATTTTGAGACCAAGAATATCCAAGCAGAAGAGCAAGGATTAAGACCTGCTACAGGCAGACGTGTATTGTTAGGAATAACAAAGGCATCACTTGCAACAGAGAGCTTCTTATCTGCAGCATCATTCCAAGAGACAACAAGAGTATTAACAGAAGCGGCAATAAAAGGAAAGATGGACGAATTAATAGGATTAAAAGAAAATGTTATCATTGGTAAGTTAATCCCAGCAGGAACTGGAATGAAGAGATATAGGCAAATTCATATAAATACAGAAAATCCAGAAGCAAGTAATTTGGAGCAAGACGCACAAGAAAATGCAAGCCAAGAAGTTTTAGTAGAACAAAATGGCGAAGGAAGCACAACAACTGCACAATAAAATAAGCACCATCATTGGAATAACCAATGGTGGTGTTTTTGTAATTTTATAAAAAATAATCCATTATACCATTATAAATTCCCCAGGCAAGCCTATTTTGGTATTCATCTGTTTGAAGCTGTGCTAGTTCTTCTGGATTAGACAAAAATCCACACTCCACAATTGTTGTTGGGATTTCCACATGTTTAATTATATAAACATTGCTAATTTGCAGGGGCTCTCTTTTGTTTTCTTTTTGTATAGCTTCATTTAAGTTATTTTGTATGCAGGTTGCAAGAGCTTTTCCCGCGTCATTTCCACTTTTGTAAAATGTTTGCCAGCCATAATACTGACTTTGGGCAATTTTGTTTAAATGAATACTTACAAATATATCTGCAGAGGAATTATTGCCAATTTCTACTCTATTTTTTAAATCTGAAACCTTTTTCTCTTTTAGAGTTTCTTTGTCTAAATCGTAAATTGCATTTTCGTCTGACCTTGTAAGTACAACAGTTGCACCGCTTTGCTCTAGTAAATTTTGCACCTTTAAAGCAATACTTAAATTTATATCTGCCTCACTTATGCCATTATAACTTTCTGCGCCACCATCTGGAGCGCCGTGCCCTGCATCAATTATAATTACTTTGTTGGTAACAGGTACAGCCATTGTTTGCAGTGAATTTACTTTATTATTTGCAATTTTAATATTAAATGCAAATATAGATACAAAAATCATACAAAACATTACTATTAATCTTTTTTTAGTTAAAACCATTGTAAAAAACTCCTAATATAAATAATTTTATTATTATTTATATTAGAATTTTATGTTTCTATTACTGTTTTTAATACTTTAAATAATGTATAAGTTATCTACTACTTGGGGAAAATATGTGCAAAACACATATCAAGGAGTGGATTTTTTTGAAAGAAAAAAGGAAGTTAATTATAAAAGGTGCAATTTTAGATAAACATCAACTTGAGAATTATTTAGAAAAAATTGCATCTGACCATATTTTAACAGCAAAGTCCGATATGAGCACATATCCTGTGCCAAGACTAAAAGAAAATTTTTTTGTAATTAAAGAAGTTTATAAACTTTTAAATGAGCAAATAAAGCAGGAAATACCAATACACCCGGCAGGTGAATGGATATTAGATAATTTTTATGTAATAGAGAAAATTGCAAAAAACATAGCAAAGGAATTAAGCCCAAAAAAGTATGAGGAATTTTTAGGGCTTGCAAATGGCAGATATAAAGGCTTTTCTAGAATATATGTGCTTGCTTCAGAGATGGTAGCATATACAGATGGAAGAATAAATTCAGAAAATTTGGAGTTTATGTTGCAGGCATATCAAACTAAAAAAACCCTTAATATGAACGAAATTTGGAATATCGGAATTTTTATTCAGCTTGCTCTTATTGAAAATATACGAGATATTTGCGAATCTATATATATGTCCCAAGTTCAGAAGTATAAGGTGCAAAATATTTTGTCCAAGTATTTTCCAGAGGCTCAGAAAAAAACAAGAGCCATTCAATTAAGCAAAATAGGATTTGTAAAAACAAGCCAAATGAGAAATGCTTTTGTGGAGTATATGTCATATAAGCTAAAAAAATATGGTAGCAAGGCTTACCCGTATTTGAACATTTTAGAAGATGAAGTTGCAAAAACAGGTAATGATATTTCGGACATAATTAAGAAGGAACACTTTGATATTGCGGTTAAAAAGGTTTCTGTTGGAAATTGTATAACCACATTAAAGGCTATTTCTAGAATTAACTTTTTAGAGATTTTTGAGAAAATAAATAGGGTTGAAGATATATTAAAGCAAGACCCTGCAAATCAGTATGAGAAAATGGACGAGGACACAAAAGCTTATTACAGAAATGCAATACAGGAGATTTCTAAAAAGACTAAAATATCTGAGATTTATATTGCAAAAAAATGCTTGGAACTATGCCTTAATGCACAAGAAAAAAATAATGATGGAAAAGGAATACCACAAAAGGAGGAACACATTGGTTATTATTTAATCTCCACAGGCAAGCCAAAACTTCTAGAAAAGCTTTATAACAAAGCAGGAACCACGTGGCAAAACAGTGATTCTGTAAGGCTTTATATTTGCGGAGTTTGGGGAAGCTCTTTTATATTTTCCTTAATTATTTCTGGCCTTTTTTATAGCTTTTTTGCAAAAAATGGGCAGGCCTATGTACAGCCAAAAGCTGCGGCTCTTTCTGTTTTGTTATTTTTTATAGCAATTGTTCCTGTTCAAAATATAATTTCTAAAACGGTGCAATATGTGCTAAGCAAAATTGTAAGGCCTAAGTTAATTCCAAAGTTAGACTTTCAAAATGGAGTACCAAAAGAGTTTTGCACTATGGTTGTAATTCCAACGATTTTGAAAAGTGGAAAAAAGACAGAAGAACTTATGGATAAGCTAGAGGTTTATTATTTAGCAAATAGAAGCGATAATTTGTATTTTACTCTTTTAGGGGATTGTAGCTCTGGAAGCAAAGAAAAAGAGGCTTTTGACGAGGAAGTAATAGAGGCAGGAACGCACAAAGCAAAAGCTCTAAACGAAAAGTATGGCAAAAATATATTTAATTTTGTATATAGAAAAAGGACATGGAATTCACAAGAAGAGTGTTATATGGGCTGGGAAAGAAAAAGAGGCTTTCTTGACCAATTTAATGAGTATTTGTTAGGTCATATTGAAAATCCATTTAAAATTAACACTATACAAAGTTTAGATCAGCAGGAAAGAAAACAGATAAAAATTAAGTACATTATAACACTTGATTCAGATACAGATTTAACCTTAAATTCGGCGCTTAAGTTAATTGGTGCAATGGCTCACATATTAAATAGACCAACCTTAAATAGTACGAGCGACCTTGTTATATCTGGACATGCTTTAATGCAACCAACAGTTGGAATTGGGCTTAAAGAATCAAGAGCAAGCGTATTTACTCAAATTTATGCAGGAGAAGGTGGCACAGATTCGTACACATCTGCCATATCTAATTTATATCAAGATAATTTTGATGAAGGAATTTACACAGGAAAAGGAATTTACGATTTAAATGTATTTTCAAAAGTATTAAATAATGAGATTAAAGAAAACACGGTGCTAAGCCACGATTTACTAGAAGGAAGCTACTTAAGATGTGCCCTTGCCTCAGATATAATGCTTATGGATGGCTATCCAAGCAATTACTTAAGTTTTAGAAGCAGATTATATAGATGGATAAGAGGCGATTTTCAGGTAACTCCATGGCTTAAAGGAAAAATAGAAAACAAAAATGGTAAAGCAAAGCAAAATCCGCTAAATTTACTAAGCAAGTATAAAATATTTAGCAATATTGTAAGAAGCAAGCACGAGGCATTTGTGCTTTTGTTACTTATATTTTCTTTTTGGGTATCTTGCATATTAAAAATAAACTGCATTCGGACTTGTACTGCTGGGAATAGTATCTATGGCAATGCCATATGTTTTGGATTTGGTAAACTATGTAATAAGCAAAAAAGATGGGGATATTAGAACTAAACGTTTTGTAAAAACAATTGACGGATTAAAAGCAAGTTTTTTGAGATTTATTTTAGATTTTTTGCTAATACCTGATAAAACATATATTGCATTAAATGCAGAGTGTAAAACGCTTTACAGAATGAAGAAAAGTAAAAAGCATTTACTTGAGTGGGTTACATCTGAAGAGGCAGAGAAAAACAGCAAAAGTAATTTTTTATCATATTATATTAATATGCTTCCAAATGTGATTGTTGGGGCAATTTGCATAATAACTATGCTCATAATGCCAGTAACTCTAAAGGCAAGTTTGTTATTAGATAAAATTTTGCTTATATTAATTGGAGGCGCATGGATTGCCACTCCTGCAATAATGTGCAAAATAAGCAAAAAAAATATTCTTACTCCAGGTGTAGAGCAATTAAGTTTTAACGAAAAGAAATATATTTTAGATGTGGGTTATAAAACATGGTTATATTTTAAGGAAAATTTAGTAGAAAAAACACACTTCTTGCCGCCTGACAATTACCAAGAAGATAGAAAACCAAAGGTAATTGCAAGAACATCTTCCACAAATATAGGGCTGGGTCTACTTTCTGTTATTGCAAGCTATGATTTGAATTTTGAGACTTTTGAAGACACTATAAATTTACTTTATAATATGGTAAGCACAATAACAAATTTAGCCAAGTGGAATGGGCATTTGTACAATTGGTATAATACAGAAACATTAGAACCACTAATTCCAAGATATATTTCTTCTGTAGATAGTGGAAACTTTGTGGGGTATTTGTTTGTAGTAAAAGAATTTTTGCAAGAAGAAAAAGAAAAATTGCAAAATCCTGAGGCAAAAAATGATGTGCTAAACAAAATAGAAATAATGATGGAAAGTGTTACAAATCTAATAAATGCAACCGATTTTTCTAAGCTATATGATGAAGAAAATAGGCTATTTTCTGTTGGATTTAATGTTGAAGAAAATAAATTAACAGACTCATATTATGATTTACTTGCATCAGAGGCAAGGCAAGTAAGTCTAATTGCAATTGCTTTAAAACAGGTATCTGAAAAGCATTGGCATAACTTAAGCAGAACACTTACAACACTAGATAACTATAAAGGGCTTATTTCGTGGTCTGGAACAGCATTTGAATATTTAATGCCAACAATAATTTTTTCTCAATATCCAGGAAGTATATTAGACGAATCTTGCAAATTTATGATAATGAGTCAGCTAAAATATGCTAAAAAACTGGGTATTCCATGGGGAATATCAGAAGCGGCATTTAACTTAAAAGACTTAAACAATAATTATCAATATAAAGCATTTGGAATACCGTGGCTTGGGCTAAAAAGGGGACTTTCCAACGAAATTGTAACATCATCTTATGGAAGCGTACTTGCCATAGGCGAAGTTCCAAAACTTGTTATAGAAAACCTAAAAAAGCTGGAATCGTTGGGCATGTATGACAAATACGGATTTTACGAATCCATAGATTTTACACCAGGAAGAACAAAAAATGGCGCAACAGCAGTAAAAACATATATGGCACATCACCAAGGATTAATTCTTTTATCCATAAATAATTTAATAAATAATAATGTAATTCAAAAAAGATTTATGGAAAATCCGGAAATAAAGGCAATAGAGATTTTGCTTCAAGAAAAAATGCCTAAAGATATGATTATTACTAAAGAAGAAAAGGAAAAGGTGGAAAGAATTAAGTACCAAGATTACGAAGATTACATTCAAAGAAAATATACAAAAATAAACGAATATCTAAATATATCTAATGTAATTGCAAATGACAATTATACAGTTGTAATGGACCAGTATGGCAATGGTTATAGTAAATACAAGGAGTTACAAATAAACAGATACAAGGAAACAGATGAGGCAGAGCAAGGGGTTCAATTTTATATAAAAAATATTAGAAATAAGCATATTTGGACAAATATGTATTCTAAAACATTGGCAAGGCCGGATAAGTACAACATTATATTTTCGCCAGATACAAACAAAATAATAAGAACTGACGAAAATATTGAAACAACAACAACTGTAATTGTTGATACAGATGAGCCTGTAGAGGTTAGAAGGCTCGAATTAAATAATAATGGAAATGGTGACGAAATACTTGAGGTAACAGGATATTTAGAGCCTGTTTTGTCTAATAGAATGCAGGACTATGCCCATAAAGCCTTTAACAATTTGTTTTTGTCGTACGAATATGTGCCTTCGATAAATACAATATTAATAAAAAGAAAAGCTCATACAAGCGATGAAACAGATATGTATATGGCGGTTAATATGTACACTCAGGGAAATAGTATTGGCGAAATGGAATACGAAATAGATAAGGAAAAATTTTGGGGCAGATGTAATTTTGAAATTCCAAAACAAGTAGAGAATTCTATTCCGCTTACCAAAAAAATTGGTTATACCACAGACCCAATTGTTGCAATAAAGCAAACAATTAATATAAAGCCGGAACAGAAGGTGTGCTTAGATTTTATTATTTCGGTTGGAGAAGAAAAAGAACAAGTATTAAAAAATGTTGTTAAGTTTATGAATAATGAAAATACAAAAAGAACATTCGAGCTCTTAAAAGCAAAAAGCGAAGCAGAAAATAGGTATTTAGGAATAAAAGGAAAAGACATAGAAGTATATCAAAAAATGCTTTCATATTTGCTATTTAAGCCAAAAGCTCAAATTAAAAAAAGTCAGTTTAGTGATAAGCAATACAAAACAGAAGAATTGTGGAAGTACGGAATATCAGGCGATTTGCCGATTCTTTTGGTAAAAATAAAAGACATAAATGATATAGATATTATAAAGGAAGTTTTAAGTGCATACGAATTTTTTAGAGTTAAAAACATAAAAATAGATTTGGTCATATTAAACGAGGAAAAAGAGGCTTACGAAAATTTTGTAAGGGATGCAATACAGTCTGAGATATTTAACAAGAACTTAGCATATTTATTAAACATTTTTGGAGGAATATTTTGCTTAGAAAATATAGAAAAGCAGGACAAAAAAATGCTCGAAGAAAAGGCAAACCTTATAATAAATGCAACATATAGCAGTCTTGCTATTCAGATGGAGGAAGTAGAAAATAGCATTTTAGAAAACGTAAAAGAAACAGCATATGATGAGAAAAAAATTCCTCCAATCGAAGTTCAGGAAGAACAAGAAAAATTAATAAATGAGCAGGAACTTAAATATTTTAATGAATATGGGGGATTTTCTAAAGATGGAAAAGAATATATAATAAAAATAAATTCAAACAGCAAACTTCCAACAGTATGGAGCCATATTTTAACAAATAAAAACTTTGGAACACTTACAACCGAAAATATGGGCGGATATACTTGGCAAAAAAATAGTAGATTAAATAGAATAACTGCTTGGTCAAATGATCAGGTTACAGATACACCTTCCGAAATAATATATTTAAAAGATATGGACACGGGAAGAAAGTGGTCTTTAGGCTTTAATCCAATGCATGACAATAACAATTATTATGTTGTGTATGGCTTTGGATATGCAAAATATATTCACACATCATCTAAAATAAAGCAAACCACAGAAGTTTTTGTGCCACAAGAAGATAATGTAAAAATAAACTTAATAACACTTGAAAACAAAAATCCTCAAAGAAAAAATCTAAAACTTGTGTATTATATTAAACCGGTTTTAGGAGAAGACGAAATTAAGTATAATGGCTATTTTTCGCTAGATTTTAACCCTTCTTCGAACATACTATTTGTAAAAAACACTGCCGCAGAAAGCAAAAATAATCAGATGTTTATTTCATGTAGCGAAAAAATAAACTCATACACCGGAAGCAAAACAGCATTTTTTAGAGATTCTAATATAGAAAATCCAAAAGGACTGGACGAGCTAGAACTTAGCAAAGAAAACTCATATGGAAAAGATGGAATAATTGCAATTGCTATAAATGTTAGTATAGAGGCATTTTCTACAAAGGAACTTGTGCTTATGTTGGGAGATAGCAAAAGCAAAGTGGAAAGCCAGGATGTTGCATATAAATATGCAAACATTGGAAATTGCAAGGCAGAATATTTAAAGGTAAAAAAATATTGGAGCGATATAACATCTAAACTGCAGGTAAATACACCAATGGAATCTACAAATATTTTGCTTAACGGATGGCTTATATACCAAACAATTTGTGCAAGACTATATGGTAGAACTGGATTTTATCAATCTGGGGGAGCATATGGATTTAGAGACCAACTTCAAGATGTTATGCTCACAAAATATGTAATGCCAGAAATTACAAGAAATCAAATACTTTTAAGCAGTAAAAATCAATTTGTAGAAGGAGATGTAGAGCATTGGTGGCACGAAGAGACAGGCAAGGGGATACGAACTAGAATATCAGATGACTTATTATGGCTTGCATATGTAACAGCAGATTAT
>CAZXVQ010000034.1:0-9142 GCA_964644295.1 uncultured Clostridium sp. | reverse complement strand
AAAATAGATATAACTCTACCTAGTACTAAAGTGAAAAAAGGTTCTATGCATCCCGTAAATAGTGTAATAGAAGAAATGGAAGATTTATTTGTTTCAATGGGCTATACTGTAGAAGATGGTCCAGAACTTGAAACAGATAAGTTTTGCTTTGAACTTTTAAACCTTCCACAAGGTCATCCAGCAAGAGATATGCAAGACAGTTTTTATATAACAGATGAGTATCTATTAAGGACACAAACTTCTGCTGTTCAAGCAAGAACTATGTTGGCAAATGAGGAAAAAACGCCAATTAGAATGATTTGCCCTGGAAAAACGTATAGAAGAGAAGATGACGCAACTCATTCTCATCAATTTACTCAAATGGAAGGACTTGTAGTAGATAGAGATATTTCGCTTGCTGATTTAAAAGGAACTTTGGAAATATTTGCAAAGAAAATAATTGGCGAAAATTCAAAATTAAGATTTAGACCAAGTTATTTCCCTTTTACAGAACCATCTTATGAGGTTGATGTAAGTTGCTTTAGATGTGGGGGAAAAGGTTGCAATTTGTGCAAACAAACAGGCTGGATAGAACTTTTGGGCTCAGGAATTGTACATCCAAATGTACTAAAAATGAATGGCTACAACCCAGATATTTATAGCGGTTTTGCTTTCGGAACAGGCTTAGATAGACTTGCAATGTTTAAATATGGAATAACAGATATGAGATTACTTTATACAAATGATGTAAAATTCTTATCTCAATTTGACCGTATGGACTAGGAGGATTAAAAATGAAGTTAAGTACAAATTTTTTAAAGGATTATATAGATGTAGATGTTGATTTACATACATTGGCAGAAGACATGACAAAAGCAGGAAATGAATACGATTCTGCTGGAAATTTGCTAAATGCCACTAATTTGGTAATTGGCGAAGTTATAGAATGTGAGATGCATCCAGACTCTGACCACTTACATGTATGCAAGGTAAATGTGGGAAAAGAAGTACTCCAAATTGTATGTGGAGCTCCAAATGTAAGAAAAGGTTTAAAAGTAATTGTTGCACTTCCAGGAGCAGTGCTTCCAGGAGGAACTATAAACAAAAGCGTGAAACGTGGAGTTGAGTCTTGTGGAATGATTTGCTCAATTGCAGAGCTTGGATTAGAAAGCAAGTTTTTAAACGAAGAAGACAAAGAAGGAATACACGAGCTTTGCGAGACTGCACCTATTGGAGAAGATCCAATAAAATACATGCAAATGGATGATGGTGTGATAGATTTTGATTTAACAACAAACCGTGGAGATTTGCTAAGCATACTTGGTATGGCATACGAAATTGGCGCAATATATAATAAAAAAGTAAAAGATGTGGATTTATCCCATGGAGCAAATAATGAGGACATAAATAACAGTTTTAAGGTTAATGTAGATACAGATAATTGTACGGTGTTTTTGGCCAAGGAAGTAAAAAATGTAGAAATTAAAGAAAGTCCAACTTTTATCAAAAATAGATTAATTGCATGTGGAATAAGACCTATAAACAATGTTGTAGATATTAGTAATTATGTAATGCTAGAATTGGGTCAGCCTTTACATTTTTATGATGCAGACAAATTGCAAGGTATGTTAGGAGTAAGAATGGCAGAAGAAGGAGAAAAACTTACAACTCTTGACAACATAGAAAGAACATTGAGCAAAGAGGATATTGTAATATCAAATGGAAAAGAAGCAATTGGTTTAGCTGGCGTTATGGGAGGCCTTAACACTGAAATTACAGAAAACACAAAAAATGTAATAATAGAATCTGCAATATTCAACTCTGTAAAAGTTAGAAAAACTGCACAAAAAATAGTAAGAAGCGAGGCAAGCAACAGGTTTGAAAAGGGCTTAGACCCAAATAGAACATATATGGCTGCTGAACGTGCAGTAAAACTTTTAGAGGAATATGCAAATGGAACTGTAGTGGGTGGCACAGTAGAATACAACAAAGAAGATATGGGCGATAAAAAAATCGAAATAACATATCAAAAAATAAATGATGTATTAGGAACCGTAGTTCCAAAAGATGATGTATTAGATGTATTTAGAAGATTGGGTTTTGCCTGTAAAGAAGATGGAGAAAAATTAGAGGTGCTAGTTCCAAAAAGAAGGCTAGATATATCTATAAAAGAAGACCTAGTAGAAGAAGTTGGCCGTATATATGGGGTAGATAATATAGAATCTAAAGTGCCAGTAATGCCAATAAAAGCAGGAAGTTATGATAAAACTACAAGAGAAATTAGGCACAAAATGGTAGATTTAGGGCTAAACGAAACATTATCATATGTGCTAGTAAATGACAAAGAAGCAAAAAATTTCTCAGGATATGATAAAAAAACAGACTATGAGGCAATAAAACTTCTAGCACCACTTACAGAAGAAAGAAATACTTTGAGGTGCAGTATAATAACATCCTTGTATAAAATATATGAATACAATATTGCACATTATAATAAAGACATATCTGTATTTGAAATTGGCAAAACCTTCTACAAAAATGGAGAAGACTACAATGAAGAAAATAAAATTTCTGTATTAATGACAGGCGATTACTACTATGGAGTAGGGAGTAAAAAACAAGTTGATTTCTACATTATAAAGGGTATTGCAGAAGAATTATTAGACTTTTTAGGCTATGGAGGAAGATACAGTTTTGTAGCAAACGAAAATATATCAAAAGAGCTTCACCCTGGACAATCTGCTTTAATTTCTGTAAACAATGATATGGTTGGAATAATTGGAAAAGTTCATCCTAAAATCACAAAAGAAGCGGTTTATGTAATGGAGATAAATTTAGATAAATTACTTGAAAAGAAAACAGGCAAAATGAAATACAGAGAAATATCTAAATATCCAACAGTAAAAAAGGACTTGTCAATTATAGTTGATAAAAATACAACATCAAGCCAAATTGCAATGCAAATAAAAAAGGCAGCAGGCTCATTATTATCAAATTGTGAAGTATTTGACGTATATTCTGGAAAAGGCATAGAAAACGGCAAAAAAAGTTTGGCATATTCTTTAACATTTGGTACAAATGATAGAACTCTAACAGATGAAGAAATAAACTCAATATTAGATAAAGTAATAGAGAGATTGTCTAAAATTGGCGAAATTAGAGGAGGAAGATAATGGCAAAAGCAAAGTCGGTTTTTGTGTGTAATGAATGTGGATATGAATCGCCAAAATGGCTGGGTAAGTGCCCTGCATGTAATAGCTGGAATACCTTTTTCGAACAGAAAATAGTAGAAAGTAAATCTACAGCAACAGGAAAGTCTGTAAAGGAAAAGGCATGCCCTCAAATTTTGGATGATGTTGTTGGAAAAAATGAGCTCAGAGTGGACACTGGAATTGCAGAGCTTAACAGAGTGCTAGGCGGTGGCTTGGTAGGTGGGTCTCTAGTTCTTCTTGGAGGCGAGCCTGGAATTGGAAAATCCACACTAATTTTAGAATTGTGTGATAAAATTACAGGGGAAGGCAAAGTCTTATATGTATCTGGCGAGGAGTCTGCGGAACAAATAAAGCTAAGAGCAGATAGACTTGGAATAAAAAATAGCAATATCATGTTTTTAGGTGAAACAGACATAGATGTAATAGAAGAGACAATTCTTGCAATGAATCCAAAGCTTGTTATTATAGATTCTATTCAAACAATGTATTCTGAAGAGATAACTTCTGCAGCAGGTACAGTAAGCCAAGTAAGAGAAATTACAGCAAGAATAATGAGAATTTGTAAAGGACATAAAATAACTACTATTATAATAGGGCATGTTACAAAAGATGGAAACATTGCAGGACCTAGGGTGCTAGAGCACATGGTGGATACGGTTTTGTATTTGGAAGGAGAAAGATATTTTTCGTATAGAGTGCTAAGGTCTGTAAAAAACAGATTTGGTTCAACAAATGAAATAGGAATGTTTGAAATGAGAAATGAAGGAATGGTAGAAATAAAAAATCCTTCACAAATATTAATTTCAGATAGAGAAGACAACCCTCCAGGGTCAGTAATTGTGGCAAGTATGGAAGGAACAAGACCGCTTTTAATTGAACTACAAGCATTAACTACGCCGAGTGTTTATGGACTGCCAAGAAGAGCAGCAAATGGAATAGATTATAATAGATTAACAATGTTAATTGCTGTGCTAGAAAAAAAGGCAAACCTTCCACTCGGAACTCAAGATGTTTATTTAAATGTTGTAAGTGGAATCCGTTTGGTGGAGCCTGCTGTAGATTTAGGAATAGTTCTTGTTATTACATCAATTTTTAAAAATATAGCTATTCCAAAAGATATTGTGGTAATAGGCGAAGTTGGCTTAACAGGAGAGATTAGAGCCGTAAACATGATAGATAAGCGCATAAAAGAAGCGGAAAAAATGGGATTTAGAACATGTATTATTCCAGAAAGTAACAAAAAACTATTGAAAGAAAAGTACAAAATAGATATAATAGGAGTCAGGACAATAAGAGAAGCTATTCAAGAAATAGGGAAAAAATAAACTTAAAATTGCAATTTTTATTTAGGAGGAAGTAAAGTGGTAACTACCAATAATGAAATTACAGAAGTTTTAAAAACAATAGCTCCCGGAACGCCAATAAGAGAAGGATTAGAAAATATTTTAAAGGCAAAAACTGGTGGACTTATAGTAATTGGAGATGGAAAAGAAGTAATGGAAATAGTAGACGGAGGATTTAACATTAATGTTGAATATTCGCCTGCAAGGTTATATGAGCTGGCAAAAATGGATGGCGCTATAGTTATTAGTTCAGACCTAAAGAAGATTTTATTTGCAAATGCTCAGCTAATACCTTCATCCAGCATCCAAACGGTTGAAACAGGTACAAGGCACAGAACTGCAGAACGTACAGCAAAGCAAACAGGCGATTTAGTTATAAGCATATCTCAAAGAAGAAATGTAATAACAATATTTAAGGGAAATTACAGATATGTGCTCGAAGATACTGCAAAAGTTATAACAAAGGCAAATCAAGCACTTCAAACTGTTGAAAAATACATGAAAGTATTTGATGGAAAACTAAGCCTTTTAAACGAATACGAATTTAACGACATTGTAACACTTGAAAATGTAATAGTAGCAATACAAAGAGCAGAAATGGTTTTAAATGTTGTAGACGAGGTTCAAAAAGCAATATACGAGCTAGGGGAAGATGGAAGATTACTTGAACTTCAACTAGAAGAACTTGTTGGAGACTTAGACGAAGAAGAATTATTAATGGTAAAGGATTATGCGGTTCCAAGCAAAAAGAGAACTCCAGAGAAGGTATTGGAGGAAATAAGAAGTTTATCTTATGATGATTTAATGAAGTCTCAAACAATTGGTAAACTACTCGGCTACCAGGACTTTGAAAACTACGACGAAGTTGGGGTATTTACAAAAGGCTATAGAGTATTAAGCAAAATACCAAGAATGCCAAGCAGTATAGTGGAGAATTTGGTAAAATCATTTAAATCATTCCAGCATATATTGGCAGCAGACATACCTCAGCTAGACGAAGTCGAAGGAATTGGCGAAGTAAGAGCAAGGGCAATAAAGCAATCACTAAGAAGAATGCAGGAACAATTTGTATTTGAAAATGAAATATTATAAAATTTTAAAAAAAGAGAGGAAAGAAAATGAAAAATTTTAAAAAAGTGTTATTGATATTAGCAATATGCGTTGTGCTAGTAGGAATTGGAATTTTAATATATGGATATGTAGCAAATTTAACGGATTATACGCAAAATCCAGTGGCTACAATAGAGGTAGAAAATTTTGGAACAATAAAAATAGAGTTATATCCGGATATGGCTCCTAATACTGTTACAAATTTCATAAAATTAGCAAACAGCGGATTTTACGATGGATTAACGTTTCATAGAACTGTGCCAGACTTTATGATTCAAGGTGGAGATTCAAATGGAGATGGAACAGGTTCTCCAACTTTAAATTATGTTGTAGATGGTGGTTCTGAAGAAGAAGAATATTGCATAGAGGGAGAATTTATTGCAAATGGGTATAATGATAATACCTTAAAATTTAAAAGAGGCGTTATTGCAATGGCAAGAGGCGATTACAGCACATATAGTTCAACGCTAACTACATATGGCTATAATTCTGCAGGTTCTCAATTCTTTATAATGCAAGCAGATAATTATAATCTAAACGGTTTATATGCAGGATTTGGAGAAGTTATAGAAGGAATGGACATAGTAGATCAAATTGCAAATGTTGAGGTTATAACAAGAGATAGTGAGGCAGATGAAGGAGTAGACACGCCAGTTGATCCACCTGTAATTACAAGTATTAGGGTAGAGACATATGGTGTTGACTATGGAGAGCCAGAAACACTAGAGCCATTTGACTATTACACATGGTTAATGCAACAATATTATGGATATTAAAATTAAGAAAATTAAGTAAGTTTAAAACAAATATAATTGGTTATCATAATAACAAATTATATTTGTTTTTTTAATGGGAAAATTCAAAAAATAATAAGAATATTTTACAATTATTATGTGCGAAAAAGCTAAAAACATACAAATAATTATAAAATACGCAAAATAAAGTAGAAGGGAGTGACAAAATTATGCAAAACAGACTAATTAAAATTATTCTAATTCTAATTTTGCTATTTTCATATGTATATATATGCTGTGTAAGCGCAATACCAAGCAATATAGTGATTTTTGAGGGAGAAAGCTTGAACATAAAAATTGCAACAGGAATCTCCCTTGCGTCAAACACGAGTAAAACTGTATTAACATCAAGCAATATAAACAAACAAAAGATAAGTACAGCAGGCTCTAATACTTTAAATATAAATTTATTTGGTGGAATAAAACTTGGAAATGTAAGTGTTGATGTAATACCAAAAACCACTGTAATCCCGCTTGGTACTGCAATAGGAATGAAATTATACACAAAAGGTGTGTTAGTTGTGGGAATGACTCAGATAGATAGCGATGAAAATGGGAAAACAAAGCCTTACGAAAATTCTGGAATAGAGCAGGGAGATACAATTTTAGAAGTAAATAATAAGGAAATAGAAAATACAGATGACTTAATACAGGAAATAGAAAACAGCAATGGAAATCCGATTACAATTAAATACCAAAAGGACAGCCAAACATTAGAGACCAGCATAACTCCAGTAAAAAGTCAAAATGAATATAAAATAGGACTTTGGGTAAGAGATGCTACTGCTGGAGTTGGAACCTTAACATTTTACGAGCCAAGCACTAATACGTTTATGGCTCTAGGACATGGAATATCGGACATAGATACAGAAGAAATTGTAGAAATATCAAATGGAGAGCTTATAACTGCAAATATAATATCAATAGTAAAGGGGCAAAAAGGAACGCCAGGAGAAATAAGAGGCTCAATTGAATCTGGTTATACAATAGGGAGTATTTATAAAAATACAAATTTTGGTGTATATGGAACAGTTACAAATAAAGTAAATTTACCTATTAATTCAGGTGATGCCTTAGAGGTTGCAACAAGGGACGAAATAAAAGAAGGCAAAGCTGAAATTATCTGTCAATTGGACAATTCGGGTACAAAAAAATATGAAATAGAAATTGAAAAGATATATACTGCTAATAATGAAGATAATAAGAGTATGTTTATAAAAATAACAGATGAAGAATTATTAGAGAAAACGGGTGGAATTATACAGGGAATGAGTGGTGCGCCTATAATTCAAAATGGAAAGTTTATAGGGGCGATAACCAATGTGCTTGTAAGTGACCCAACAAGAGGATATGCAGTATTTGCAGACATGATGATAAAACAAATAAGACAAAGCAGTTAGAAATTTTGAAAATAATTCTGAGAATAATAATTGAAAAAGTCCTCATATTGTGGTATTAATATATGGGTGATAAATTTGAAGAGGAACAAGAAAACAAGAAATATTATAACCTTCTTATTTTTAATAATAATTATCAGTATTGGAATGTATTCTAATATAACTGAGGAAAATACAAATAATACAATCTCCTATGATATGTCGAACATTCCCACATATACAGGAGAAATATATGTTCAGATAAATAACAACATTCCGCAATTTACTGAAGATGATTTTAATATTGAAGAAGATTATTATTCTGAGCTAAAAAATGGTCGAGTACGGAATGGCAATGATAAAAACTAATTGGGAAAAAGCAAATAGTGATGAGGAAAAAGATGATTATTCAAAATTAAAGCCATCTGGATATATTCAAAGACAATATGATATTAATATTGTTTCAGGGGGATATTTATACAATAGATGCCATTTAATTGGTTGGTACATTGGGGGAATTGATGTAGACGAAAGAAACTTGATGACTGGCACACATGACTTTAACGTGAAGGGAATGAAAACATTTGAAGATAAAGTTTATAATTACATGAAAGAAAATCAGCAAAATAATGTCTTGTATAGAGTAACACCGTATTTTGAAGGGGAAAATGCGCTTGCCAACCGGTATACAAATGGAAGCATACTCTATTGAAGATAATGGAGAATTGCAGTTTAATGTGTATGTGTACAATGTACAAGATGGAATTATTTTGGATTATGCAACAGGAGAGAGTAAATTAGCAGAGTAAAGGGAGTGATAATTTGAATTTAAATTTATTTGAAAATAGAGAAAAGGATAATAGCAGTTTTATAGAAAAGTTTATTCAAGAATTGAAAAATACATTAACAAATTTGTCAGATAATAAATATACAAACAATCAAAATCTACAAGAAAATAATATAGACGAATCATATGATTTATATGAAAAAAGGAAAGTATTTTTAGACAATAAAAGTAGACATGGAAATGATTTGGCGTGGATTACTGATGAAAAATCTGCTTGTATTTCAGAACATGGAGATGGTGGATCATATTTTATCAATGAGCTAGACTTGCCTCAAAATGCAAAAATACGGTGAAGTTTATGAAAAGATTGATGGAAAATATGTATATAATTCAAAATTAACAGAAGAATTAAGCAAAATTACCATTGATGGAAACACCAAATAATGATGGAAGGATAAATATATTTTTAAAGATGAATATAGGATTACAATAGAAGAAACAAAAAAAGTATTAAATGAGATAAAAGATAGAATAATAAAAA
>CAZXVQ010000033.1:0-9204 GCA_964644295.1 uncultured Clostridium sp. | reverse complement strand
AAAAGCAAGTGCCACGATAGCACTTGCCTCTTTTTATTTTTATTTATCTTCTTCTCCGCTTGGTAATGCTGGTACATCAAGTACAATTCTAATTCTTGTAATGAATTTAATTGTTCTAACAAATTTACTTTGTTTAAATCTCTGCCATAAAGATGGCTTTACATTTACTCTTGTTGATTCGTAATACTGGCTGTCTACCTCTGGTTTTTGCTCTTGAACTTGGATTTGCTCTGTCTCTACTTCCCTTGTTGCAATTTCTTGTATCTCTTCTTGTGGAGTTGGTATTAATTTTAGAGCATCTGCAACTTCTATTCCTATGTAACTTAGTGCCTTTGATTTGTCTTCAATTCTTTCCATATCTATTTCTATATGTAGGTTTGACTCTAAGTTTGCAATTCTCGCATTTACCAATTTTAACGCATCTTGATAGTTTTGTGACCTATCAGATTTTGCTCTGCCCAGTACTCCTAAGGTGTCCCTTATATCTTCCGAAAATTCCTCTGATAATTCTTTTACAGAATCCTTCCATCCATCTTCTTTATTTAATACAATTGCAAGGGTATCCTTTAGCTCAGCAGCTAGTGATATATTTTTTTCTCTTTGTCTTATTAAATCTTCTATTTGTTTTGTATTTTCCTCAAATTCATTTGTTGCAAATTCAACTAACCCATAGGCTGCCTTATACACGCTAATAGGAAAGTTTTTCTTTTTTGGATATTCTATTAAATAAGTTTTTATAGATTCTACTAAGTCTTTAAAATAAGCATCATCTTCTAGTTGTATTATCTGTTTTTTGCTATTAGGATCTATCATTCTTTGTACTTTAGAAATATTAGATAATATCTTTTCTTCAGTAATTACCATTCTAACATTTACTATGCCAGATTTAGACATCGTAAAATTCCTCCTCTTCATATGTATTACTATAATATATGATAATTATATATTATTCATCAAAAAATTACAATACTTACGGCTTGTTTTTTTATTACAGTTTTTTTTCATTTGTATTGCAAAATTGTTACAATTCCTGCTGCCACAGTTTTTTCTTTTTTATGGCAATCTACATTGCAACAATTTCGAAATATTTTTTCTTATTTTGCTTGTTGTACCTTCTCTTTAGCATTTTTATCTTTGTTTATTTCTGCAAATCTTTTTATTTTCATTGTAGTCGTTTTTTCAAATTCGTCTTTTTTAATTTCAATTTGCTTTACGGCTTTATAGGATGTAAGCTTTTTATTTACTTCTTTTACTTTTCCCCATATAATTTTCTTTATTTCATCTTCAGATAAATCTTTTCCATGTAGTTCTTCTATTTTTTCGTAATTTGGTATTATTTTTGCAGTTATTATTAGCTCCTTGTTTTCTGCTTTTTCGCTTTCCTCTTTTCCATATACCATACACTCAGAAATTTCTGCTATATCTCCTAACATTAATTCTATTTCTTCTGGATAAATATTTTTTCCATTTTGAGTTACTATAACATTTTTGCTTCTTCCTGTAATGTATATAAAGCCGTCTTCATCAATCCTTCCTATATCGCCTGAACAGAAATATCCATCTTTCATAACTGCTGCAGTTGCTTCTTCGTCTTCGTAGTATCCAAGCATTACTGTTGGACCTTTTATTAAAAGTTCGCCTTCTCCTTCTTCGTTTGGATTAACCACTTTTATGTCTGTATCTTTTACTGCAAGTCCAGTTGACGCATACCTAGAAGCCTCATACTCTGGCGTTAATGCTGCAATTGGTGCTGTTTCTGTAAGTCCATAACCTTGTAAAAACTTTATTCCTATATCTTCCACCCATTTGCCAATTTTTCCGTCTATTGGAGCTGCTGCGGAAACTATTATTCTAATGTTTCCACCTAGATTGTCTAGTATCTCTTTAAATACTTTTCTCTTAACATCAACGTTTACAGCCTTTAGAATATTTGTTACATGTATCATTGAATTTACAAGCCCATCCTTTTTGCTCTTTTTAAGAGTTTCATTTATTTTTTTGTACAGGCTTTCTATTAACAATGGAACAGCAAGCATTGCTGTTGGTTTAGATTCTTGCAAGTTTGGCACTATGTATCTTAATCCTTCACACACCGCAACAGATGCCCCTGTTGCAAATGGCAATAAAAATCCTATTGTGGATTCGTATGTATGATGTAGTGGCAATACCGAAAATAATCTATCTGATGTATACAGTTTTACATATGCAGATACTGCATTAATGTTTGCTGCTAGGTTTCTATTGCAAATCATAACTCCTTTTGATTTTGATGTTGTCCCAGATGTGAAGATTAGCATTTTAAACTCCTCTGGGTCTATTTCTATATCCATATATGATGTGTCTCCAGATTCGACTAGTTCTTTTCCCTCTTGAATTAGGTAGTTTATTCCCATATATTTGTCTACAATATGGTCGTCTGAATTCATCTCTATAAAGTATTTAACTGTTGGAATTTGGTCTTCAATCTTTTTTATTGAGTCTTTTTTCTTTGCCGAATATATTACAGCTGTTGCTTTTGCTCTATTTATTACATTTTCTAGTTCGTTATTTGGTAATTCCTTATCTACAGGAACAATTATTCCTGCTCCGCAAAGTGCTGCCATATAAGATACATACCAATGATATGTTGTTTCACTTACTACCACAATTTTTGCGTTTTTAGGTAGCATTTTTATTAGCTTTGTTCCTAAAGCGACTACATCTTCTCCAAATTTCCTATATGTAGTCTCTTTATATGGTTCCTTGTGGCTTGGCTTTTCTAGTATAAGCGGTTCATTTGCATAGTTTTCCATTGAATGAATAAATATTTCTTTTACGGTTTTATACTCTGTTGCAGTGTATGGCTCGTGTTTTTTATTTTTTCTTTCTTGAGCTGCCTTTACTTCTTCGTAATCCACTTTTATATTATCTAAGTCTGGAATATTTTCCATTTTTATTTTTTTAAATTTGAATTTTGGTACTTTAAAATCACGTAATGTTCTCATAATTTTCTCCTATCCGTTTTTTGAGGTGTATTTTAATTTTCTAATAAATGTTTTTTCTATTTCTGCATATAGTTCCGATACATTTATTTCTTCGCCTTTTCTCATCCTATATATTAAGCTTGAGCAGGTAAATCCGAAAATTCCAGAAGCTATAACATTTTTATCTCCATTTATTATTTCTTTTTTATTTATTCCCTCTTCTACTATCTTTTCTATCATTTGAATATATTCAAAAACATGTTTCTTACACAACGCACTCCTTGGGCCAGTTCCCCATATTTCTCTTAAAACTATTGTCATGAAATCCTCATATTTGACCAATACTTTTATTTCTATTAATACAATTGCTTTTATTTTATCCAGTGAATTGCTCAATTTTTCGGTTTTAATTTCTATACTGTTAGTTAAAAGCTTTACTCCCTCTTCTATTAGGAACTCAAATATTTCCTCTTTACTTGAAAAATGATAATATAATGTTCCTTTTGCCACTCCAACTGTTGCTGTTATTTCCTCTATGCTTGTTGCATCATAGCCTTTTTCTGCAAATAACTTCATTGATGTTTCAAATATTTTTCTTTTTGTTTTATTCATGTATTCCATCCTTAATTTATTATGCTTTTCCAATTATATATTTTTTGAATTTAACATTCAAGCCTTCTGAACAACTAGTCAGTCCCCTAATTTCTACTATATATCTTTATTAGCTTTTGCCATTGACAATTTGCAATATTCTATTGTTTTTCTTCGTTCCCATTGAATCAAGATTATCCAAAGCCTTTCCAGTTCCAAGTGCAACACATGAAACCGAATCTTGCACAACCATTACATTTATTCCAGTTCTTTCGTGTAATAGTTTGTCTAAGCCATCTATTAAGCAACCTCCGCCTGTCATGTATATGCCTTTGTCGCTTATGTCTGAGGCAAGCTCTGGTGGTGTTTTTTCCAAAATTGAGTGAACCGCTTCAACAATTTGTTCTGCAGATTCTGTTAATGCCTCTAACATCTCACTCGAATAAACCGTTATTGTTTTTGGCAATCCGGTTGTTAAATCTCTTCCCCTTATTTCCATTTCAGCGTCTTGTATTTTTGGATAAACACATCCTATATTTATTTTTAGGTCTTCAGCTGTTCTTTCACCTATTACAACATTATGCTTTTTCTTAACATATTTTACAATTGCTTCATCAAATTTATCTCCAGCAACTTTTATAGATGTGCTTATAACTGTACCACCTAAAGAAATTATAGCAATATCTGTTGTTCCTCCGCCTATGTCTACTACCATATTGCCACATGGTCTCGATATGTCTAGACCTGCTCCTATTGCTGCAGCAAGTGGCTCTTCAATTAAATAAACTTTTCTTGCTCCTGCCTGCATTGCCGCATCTATTACTGCTCTTTTTTCTACTTCTGTAACCCTAGAAGGCACACATATCATTATTCTTGGTGCAAATAAATATTTTCCGCATACCTTGCCTATAAAATATTTTAGCATTTTTTCAGTTACTGTGTAATCAGATATAACACCTTCTCTTAGAGGCCTTGTTGCCACAATGTTTCCCGGTGTTCTACCAAGCATTCTTCTTGCCTCTTTTCCAACAGCAAGTACTTCACCAGTTTCTTTGTCTACTGCTACAACAGATGGTTCTCTTAAGACAATACCTTTTCCTTTAACGTACGCAATTACGGTTGCGGTTCCTAGGTCTATTCCAATATCTTGTCCAAAACTTAACATTTGCATCTTCCTCTCAAAATCCTATAATTTCTACCATTTTTGTAGTTTGCAATGATAGGCAGTAAATTGCAATTATTATTATTACAAAACTGTTACAATTATATTACATATTATTGTAAAATTCAAACCTTTTTTTGAATATTATAATAATATATATAGTGTAAATGTTTAAACCATGCAAAACTACAAGGAAATTTAGATTTGTTCTAAATAATAAAAAACAAAATTAGATTTTCCCCTAATTTTGTTTTTCCGAATATTTACTATTTTTCTAGGCTAAAAAGCCCACATCATCCATACAAACGCTCCCCATATCGTCATCCATTGTGCATTTGTACCATCTAATGAATCTGCAATGTTTAATATTTCTATTTCTTCGTATGATTTGTCTACCTCTTCTGTTATTTCTACTTCGAAGCTTTTAATGTTCTCTGCTCTAAAGCTTAGGTTAAAATCTTTTACTTCCCCTGGTTTTATTTCATCTACATACAAATACTTGGTTAGTATTAAATTTCCTCTACTCGATATCAGATTAATTTGCACATATTTAGATTGTATTGCTTCGTTTGTTGTGTTTTCTATGTTTCCCTTTATGTATCCGTTAATTATTGTAGCATTTGCCTCTTCTATTGTTATTTTTACAGTGCTCTCGTCTTTTATATTTGCATCTATTTCTGTATATGTTGATTGTAAATAAAAGTACGCACATATTGTAGAAAAAATATAAAATCCTACAAATATTAAAAGATAAATTCCAAAAGTCTTCATTCTGTCCATATTTTTTGCTCCAAACTTTAATTTAATTATGCTCTCTATATTTCGGTTGTATTTTAACTATGAATTCTTTTGTGTTAACTACCTAATTTTTCTAAATACTCCCGATACTTTTCCTAAGATTTTGCAATCTGGTACTATAATAGGCTCCATTGTGCTGTTTTCTGGTTGTAATCTTATATGGTCTTTTTCTTTATAGAAAGTTTTTACTGTTGCTTCATCATCTATTAGAGCAACAACAATCTGCCCGTTTTCTGCAGTGTTTTGTTTTTTTACCAATATAAAGTCACCATTCATTATTCCAGCTTCTATCATACTTTCGCCTCTTACAGTTAGCATAAAGCAGTCGCTATTTCCAATAAAGTCTAAAGGTATTGGAAATGTATCTGTTATATTTTCTACTGCTAATATTGGTGCACCAGCAGTTATTCTACCTATAACAGGAACTTCTACCATTTCCTTTCCTGCATATACATTCTTTTCTTCTACTGGATGTGGTTTGTAAGGTTTTCCTCCTTTTATTAATTGCAAAGTTCTTCCTTTTTTATTTTGCCTAGCAATATGCCCTGTTTCTTCTAGTCTGTTTAGGTACGCATGAACGGTTGCTGTAGATTTTAGTCCTACTGCTTTTCCAATTTCTCTTACAGATGGTGGATAACCATTTTCATTTAGCTCCTTTTCAATGTACCTTAAAATAGATTTTTCCCTTTTATTTAATTCATAAGGGTCTCTTCTTCTTCCCATATTTAATTCATCCTCCCTTTAGAAATTACTTAGTTTAACGCATAAATTAACCCTACTTCGCAAAACTATTAACCTCTAATAAAAAATTCTACAACTATAATATCACAAAAAAATGTATTTGTCAAACAAAAGTTTGTCATTTTTTTGAAATTTTCTAAATATTTTGATTTTCGACTTATTTTTTCTAGTCTTCCCATTCAAGTAAATAGTCAAATACCTTTACAGAATCGCCTTCTTTAACGCCTGCCTCCTTAAGTTTTTCGTTTACGCCTAACTCCTCAAGCTTTTTTTGCATATAATATAATGATTCATATTCTTCTACATTTACTTTCCTCATTAGGTCTCTAATTGCTGGCCCATCAACAACAAACATATCTGATTGCTTTACAATTGTATATGGTTCCTCTTCTTCTAACCTATAAACCTTTTTAGTAGTATTTTCCTCAACAAGTTCTTCTTTTGGAAGAGTTTTTAATACTTTTGAAACCTCATGCATTAATTCTTTTACTCCCTCACCGGTCGCAGCAGATATTTTAAATATTGGTATATTTTTTTCTTTTGCAAGAGCTTCTAGGCTTTCATAAAGTTTAGCATCTTGCATACTGTCTATTTTATTTGCCACAATTATTTGTTTTCTGGTAGCAAGCTTTTTACTGTATTCTTCTAGCTCCTTATTTATTACATAAAAGTCATGTACAGGGTCTCTTCCTTCTGAGCCCGAAACATCTATAACATGTAGTAATAGCCTTGTCCTTTCTATATGTCTTAAAAATTGTATTCCAAGGCCTACTCCTTTACTTGCTCCTTCTATTAATCCTGGAATGTCTGCAATTACAAAGCTATCCCCATACTCGCTTTTAACAACGCCAAGATTCGGTTCTAGTGTTGTAAAATGATATTCTGCAATTTTGGGGGTTGCAGATGTTACTACAGATAATATGGTGGACTTTCCAACACTTGGAAAACCGATTAGGCCAACATCTGCTAATAATTTTAGCTCTAGTATAAGTTCTTTTTGCTCTCCTTCTTCTCCACCTTGTGAAAATCTAGGAGCTTGTCTTGTTGATGTTGCAAAATGAGAGTTTCCTTTGCCTCCTCTGCCGCCATGTAATACTAGGGTTTTTTGTTCCTTTTCCGACATATCTGCAAGAACCTTGCCTGTTTTTGCATCTTTTATAACTGTTCCTATTGGGACTTCTATACAAAGGTCGTCCCCGCTTTTCCCAAATTTGCGGGCTCCTTCGCCATTTTCTCCATTTTCTGCCTTAAACTTTTTCTTATATCTAAAGTCTACAAGTGTGTTGGAATCTTGACTTACTTTAAAATAAACGTCTCCGCCTTTTCCGCCATCTCCGCCATCCGGGCCACCTGCTGCAATATACTTTTCTCTTCTAAAAGACACTGCACCATTTCCGCCCTTTCCAGCACTTACATATATTTTTGCATAATCTGTAAACATTATTGTCTCCTCTTTATTTTTTATTTTCAAACTAAAAGGAACGTCCATTATTTTTTCTATCTAAACTTGCAAAACAACGTTCCTATTGTTTTTTTCTATTTCTAGCCCAAATCATATATCTATTTATTAAAGTAATCTAATTTCATTGCTTTCTTTATTTTTTCCATTGTTTTTTCTGCTTCTTTTTTTGCTTTTTTTGTTCCTTCTATTAATATCTTATCTACAAGCTCTGGGTGTTGTTCGTAGTATGCTCTTTTTTCTCTAATTGGTTTTAAAGTTTCTATTATATTTTGAGCCAATTGTTTCTTGCAAGCAACACAGCCACGCGTTCCTGCTCTGCACTCTTTGCATACTTCTTCAAACTCTTCTGCTGAGCTAAATAATTTATGATAATACGCAACCATACATACATCAGGATTGCCCAAATCGTCTTTTTTTATTCTTTGTGGGTCTGTAATAGCTCCCATTACTTTTTTTGTAATCTCTTCTTCATTATCTGATAAATAAATAGCATTCCCCAAAGATTTACCCATTTTTTCATTGCCATCTAATCCCTTTATTCTTTTGCCAGACGACAAAACCGCTTCCGGTTCTTTAAGAACATCTCCATAAATAGAATTAAATTTTCTTACAATTTCTCTACACTGTTCAATTAATGGAAGTTGATCCTCTCCAACAGGAATTAATTCTCCTCCTAAGCATGTTATATCTGCTGCCTGACTTACAGGATACCCCAAAAAACCATATGTAACACTTTCGCCAAATATATCTCTCTTTTGTGCTATTTCTGTTTTTACAGTTGGATTTCTCTCAAGCCTTGCTATTGTTACTAGGTTTGAGTAAAATACAGTAAGTTCAGCTATTTCCGGTATCATAGATTGAATGTATATGGTTGTTTTTTCCGGGTCTATTCCACACGCCAAATAATCCATGGCTACTTCTCTTACATTTTTTCTTACTTTTTCTGGATTATTAAAGTTATCTGTTAAAGCCTGAACATCAGCTATTAGTAGGTATGAATCGTATAGCCCAGAATTTTGCATTTCTACTCTTTTCATTAATGAGCCAAAGTAATGCCCTATGTGTAGCCTGCCTGTAGGTCTATCTCCTGTTAATATCCTTTTTCTCTCACTAAATCTACTCATTTATTTTCTTACCGTCCCTTTCTATAGATTTTAAGAATTCCTGTTTTTTAATATCCTCTATAAATACCAAATCAATTTGATATGGAGTATCTATTAAATCAAAATCATTCATTATATTAAATTTATCTTTGTTATCAGTGCAGCCCTCTACAGCAATGTCTATATCTGAACCTTTTTTGTAATCTCCTCTAGCCCTTGAACCAAATATTTTAAAAGTATATTTTTTATATTTTTTTACTAAATCTATTATTTTATTATATGTTGGTTCTGTTAATCCAAATTCCATATATTTCCCCCTTTTCTATATAGCATATATTATATAGGATTTCCCTTAATTTTACAAGTAATATAGCATATATTTTG
>CAZXVQ010000032.1:0-9321 GCA_964644295.1 uncultured Clostridium sp. | reverse complement strand
CCAGATTTAGTAACAGCTCTACGTAACTCAATGCTACGTGCAGGTGTATTCTCAAACGAAAGAATTGCAGAAGAGCAAGTTGTACAAGTATTAAACTTTGATGTACACCTAGCAAAAGACTTTAGAGGTAAAAGATATGTAGAAAGAGTTACAGAATGTATACCAGTAGAAGAGAAAAACGAGTACACATTTGATTACAGAAAAGAAAAAACACTAGAAGGCAAAATAAATAAATTTATGGACAATGCAACAATGTATTTTACTAAAACAACCAACAGAGAATTATACAAGTATAGAAACATATTAGAATACCATGATGGACAGTATGTAATAACAAACCCAATTTCAGAAGCAAATATTAGAGCAATGATAAACAACATGGATGATAGTGATTCTGAGGACTTTAAAGCATTTGTAAAGAAAAATTGGGGAATAGAGGCACATAGAGATTCTGAATTAGAAGAAGCATAAGAACTATAACAGGAGGAGGTGCTAAAGCAAAAAGATGTCAAGCAATTTAATATTATATATGATGATAGGTGTACGGAGTTATTTTCGTAGGAATTGTAATAGCATATTTAATGCTAAGAAAAAAGCTGCAAAGCTCGGAAGTTGTACAAATACAAAAATTAAGAAAAGGTACCGAGGAAAAAAACTTTTCATTAGAAATACTATATCAAAAATTATACACCAAATACATAAGAACACCTTTTTTGAAGAGATATTTATTTAAAATAAGAAGAAGACTAGAAATAATAAACATAGATGATGAGTACCTAACAAGAAAGCAGACATCACAAATATTAACAAAAGCTTTAATAATAATAATACCATTAACATTAATTGTTATATTAATGACAAAAAGCAATCTTTTACTTATGTCAATAATATTAATATTTGAGCTATTTTTAATAGATACTTTAGTAGATGGAATGGTAGACAAAATAGATAATAAACTACTAATGCAACAAATAGATTTCTTTGCAGAAATAAGACATGCCTACCACGAATTTAACATGGTTGAAGAAGCAATATACCAAGTTGCTCAAGGTGACACAGCACCGGAAATGTCTAGACAAGCAGAAAAAATTTACGAGATATTAATATCGGATGACCCAGAAAGTGAACTTGAAAAATACTATGATATAGCACCAAATAGTTATTTAAAGGAATTTGCGGGAATTTCGTATCTTACAAAAGAGTTTGGCGATAGAACAGTAGATAAAACATCACTATATTTGAAAAACTTAAATAATATAAGCCAAGAAATGCAACTGGAAATATTAAAAAGAGACAAATTAGACTATACATTTCAAAGTTTATCCGTAATTGCTATAGTTCCAATATTGGCGCTAGAACCAATAAAAAAATGGTCAGTAAGCGAGTTCTCATTTACAAAATCATTTTATTATGGTAAAAATGGAATGATTGTGCAATTACTAATTGTAGTATTAACTTTCATATGCTATATATTAACAAGAAAGTTAAAAGACAATGGCTCAACAACAATACAAGTAACACGAACTAACCCCTGGGAAGAAAAACTATACAAATTGCCAATTATAAAGCAGATTGTAGATATGTTTGTTCCTAAAGAGGGAACAAAAGAAAGAAGAAAATTAAGAGAACTTATAAAAGACGCAGCATCTAAGGATAAAATTCAATGGATATATGTAAAAAGATTATTATTGGCAGTAGTTACATTTTTTGTATCTTTAGTAATGTTTGGACAACTTCATAGAATTCAAATAGAATACATATACACAGAGCCTACAAGTACATATGACATTGTAGGAGAAATGTCTGGAAAAGATTTAAAAAAAGCAGAAGAACTTACAGAAAGTGATAACAAATTTATAGATGAATTTAAAGGAAAAACAGACACTACACAAGAAGATATAGAAGAATCAATGAAAAAATCTTCAGACTATGCAAGTAGCACAGATAGCGAAATAGAAACTGCAGCAGAAAGAGTTCTAGGAAAATTAAGACAGGTTAATAGTGAGTACTTAAGCTGGTTTGAATTACTTTTAGCAATTGTATTGGCAATAATAGGCTATAACTTGCCGGTATGGATGCTATTCTTCCAATCTAAAATGAGAAAAATGGAAATGGAAAATGAGGTAATGCAATTCCAAACAATCATTTTAATGCTTATGAGGATTGAAAGAGTAAACGTAGAAATGATACTAGAGTGGCTAGAGAGATATTCAAACATCTTCAAAGAGCCCCTTGCAAAATGTATAAACAACTATGAAGCAGGCCCATGGGAAGCGCTAGAGGCAATGAAAGACGAAGTAAATTATAAAGAATTTTTACGCTTGGTAGAAAGCATGCAGGCGGCTGTAGAAAAAATACCAATAGCAGAAGCTTTTGATGAGTTAGACTCAGAAAGAGATTACTATCAGGAAAGAAGAAAAGAATCAAACAATAGATTAATTACTAAAAAAGGAATGATAGGAAAAGTAATAGGATTTGCTCCAATGGTTGTATTGTTTGTAGGATACTTAATAGTACCATTAGTATTTATAGGACTAACAAGTATGACAAGTTCATTTAACTCTATGACGTCTATGTAAAAAAGTAATATAGAAGGAAGGAAAAAGGGTATACAAATATGGAAAATGCAACCAAAGCTTTGGAAATGGCAGCAAGTGTTCTAATTGGTATGTTAATATTAGGTGCATTAGTATTTGCATATACCAGAATGCACGAAGTAAAGCAAGCTGAAGAAGATTCTTTGCTAGTTGAGCAGGCCTCAGGGGTTAACAAAAAATTTGAAGTTTACAACAGAAACGGTCTGTATGGAAGTGAAATACTTTCACTTGCAAATTTAATAATAGATTACAATTCAAGAGAAGGAGCCGAAGGATATACAACTATCGATTTATCGGTAACAATAAACGAAATACTAGACGCACAAGTATATACTGCAACAACATATAATGCTCAACAACTGATGCAATGTTATGATGCCCTTGCAACTTTAATTGCAAATGCCAATACCAATGTTAATGGAAAAAATATCTCATATTGGGCAAATACATCTTTAACAGAATTAAGAAATACTTTTACAACAACTACGAGCCCAACATACAATGAAATGCAAGCAAAAATAACTACATATAAAACACTATTTTACGAACAAGAGGATATGTCTAGAAAAGTATTTGATGTTGTAAAGGTTGAATACGATAAAAATGGCAGAATAGTAAAAATGCAATATAAAGAAGAATAATAGTAAACAACTAAGAAAGGGGGAGACTATAATTGGAAAATGCAAGCAAAGCCTTAATAATGGCTGCATCAGTATTATTGGGTGTAATGATAATTACAATAGGAGTATATCTATATAGCATTTTCGGAGATTATAGTTCTCAAATATCCTATAATTTAGCCCAAAAGGAAATTAATGAATTTAATTCACAATTTACAAAATATCTAAGCTACAAGGATTTAAGTGGCAATTGGCAAAACTTGTGTAGAGCACATGATGTAGTAACAATGGCAAACTTAGCAAAACAAAACAATTATAATTACGAATATTCCGATGGAGCTACAAGCGAATCTTATTATATTTCTGTAAAAGTAAATGTAGGAAATGCTACATACAACAGCAATAACTTCGAAACAAAATCTGAAAGCTTTTACTCAGATTTTATAAAAAATTATTCGCTAATTGCGGGTTCAACAGAACCATATTATTTTAGATGTACAGAAATAAAAATAAGTGAAACAACTAAACTTGTAAAACAGATTACTATAGAATTAAATTAATTAAAATCAAATATTGCATATTAAAAATCAAAATGTTATAATGGAAAAAGAAAGAGGAAAATGAAGAAAACTGTAATTTTAATACTTACTATTTTTCTAATAATTATTGCAATTATAGCTTATGGTATTTATCAACAAAGAAGTATTGCATTGCAATCTGCTCAGCAAAACAAAAGCTACGAAAGCTTTTATATGCAAGAGGTACTTGGAAGTGACGTTGTATCGTTAATTAATAAAGCTATAGATGATAATGAGAAAAATTTAGTAGAAAAAGACGAAAATGGAAATTATATAGAAAATGATACTAACTCTATAAAAGTAGAAATCAAATTTCAAGAATTGGACAAAACAATTTTAATGGAAGCAATAAACAAACAAGGAATGTATCAATTTTTGCAGAATTTTGGAGCAACAACTTTTATGTGTAAACAAATAGAGTATCATCAAAGTACTAACAATATTAAATATATGTACTTTGAACAAGTTTAATTACGTTATTAGTATTCAATATCTTCAAGATATTGATATAAAAATATAAATTCTAAGGAGGAAGAAAACTTATGGAAAACGCGAGTAAAGCATTAATTATAGCAGGTGCCATACTACTAGCAATCTTAATTATTGGACTTGGTATGTATATATACCAACAAGCATCAGGTGTAATGAGCCAAACAAGCCTAGATAGTCAACAGGTAACAGCTTACAATTCAGAATTTTTACAATACGAAAACACACAAAATGGATCTAATGCAAAAGCATTATATAATTTAATTGCAAGCCATAACCGTACATATTCGGATGACCCATCACAACAAATTGATGTAGAAGTTAAAACAACTGCTGTTGCAAAGTCATCAATAACTGCTCTTACAGAAACAGTTGAACCACCAACAACAGCTATAACACTTGGTACAAATACACTAAAAGCTGGTACAACATATTATGTACAATTTCAATATAGCAAAGCAGGCTATATAACAAAAGCAACTATAACACCGCTACAATAAAAAAATTTAATATAAAAGGAGAAAAAAATTATGGAAAACGCGAGTAAAGCATTAATTATAGCAGGAGCTATACTATTAGCAATTTTAATTATAGGACTTGGTATGTATATATACCAACAAGCATCAGGAGTAATGGGACAAACAAACCTAGACAGTCAACAAGTAACAGCATACAATTCAGAATTTTTACAATATGAGGGAACAAATTCTGGCTCTAACACAAGAGCATTATATAATTTAATTGTAAGTCATAACCGTACATATTCGGATGACCCATCACAACAAATAGGAGTTATTTCAGGAGACACTGCAGTAGCACCAGCTACAACAAAAGAAGCAGTTACAGCAGCTGTAACATTACCTGTAATAACTGGAGCATATGGAATAACTACACCTGATGCTGGAGGAACAGTTAGTGCTGCTTCAACAGGATTAATGGTAGGAAATACTTATTCAGTATCATTTGCTTATAGCAAACAAGGATATGTAACATTCTGTTATATTAAAAAAGTTAGTTAATTAAAAGGATAAATTTATGGAAAATGCAGCAGAAGCTTTAAAATTAGCATTTTACGCTATGTTATTTGTAATTGCAATATCACTTTCAATTTCAATGTTTACTCTTGCACGACAGACATCAGACATAGTTTTAAGAAGTGCGGATGAAACTGAATATTATGATTATATAGAGTATACTGATGCAGATACAACAGGAAATAGAATAGTGGGGCTTGAAACAATAATCCCCACTTTATATAAATACAGCAAGGAAAGATATAAAGTTACGTTTGCAAAAGGAGATTACAATTCAAGCACTGGGGAAGTAAGCAATTTACAGCCACTGGAAATATATAAATCTACAACTAATTCAGCAAATACATCAATTTGCTCCTTCGACATAACCGAAGAAACACAAAGAGCAGAGCCTTGGGTAGGAAGTACAGATGAGATAAAAAAGCATTTGGATGCTGTAATAGGTAGCACTAAATATTATTTGCCTCAATACACAGACAGATATATAGACTATAGTGTTGAAGGCTCATTCTCAACGCTAGCAGGGAAGAAATTTGTTGAATTAATTGGAAGAATAAACACAGCAAGTTCAGCAGTATCAACTACAACCAAAATGGTAATTACATATGTGTTAATAAACTAATGATGCAAATGGCAAAAATTTTAAGTTTATAAATAGAAAGGAAGCATGAAAATGGGAGATAGTTTAGTTACAGTTACTGCAATATTTTTAGCGGCAGTATTAATGTTTGTTTTTCCACTAATGACAGTATCAGAAAGAACTGATGATGTTTCACAATTATCAGTAAAAACTGCTACTACAGAATTTGTAGACAGCGTTAGAACAACAGGAAGATTAACGTTAGATGATTATGATCAATATATACAATTAATAACATCAACTGGAAATTCATTTGATGTAGAAATGATAGCACAAATATTAGACGAAAACCCTGGAGTAAAAACAACTCAGGCAGAAACTACAAAAATTGGAGAAAACGTATATTATAATTTATACACAACTCAGTTGTTAGATAGACTGAAGGATTCATCTACCAACAATATGTTAACACTTAAAGAAGGAGATAGATTTTCAGTAACAGTTAAAAACACCAATACGACAATTGCTCAAACATTGAGAAACTTTTTCTACAGAGTTGTTGGAAACGATACATATCAAATTGCTGCTCAACATGCAGGAATAGTTACTGTAAATGGTACAAAATAAAATGGTAAAAATCGAGCAACTCTACGAGCTTAAATCTTTAGTTCTGAGTTGCTTATTTTTCAAGGTAAAGGAGCATTTTACCTTGAAATAGAAAGGAAAACACAATGAAGTTACAGCATATAGCTATAATCTTTGTAATTATAATTGTTCCAATATCTTTGGTTTTGTCTGCGTATACAAATGCACAGATAAAAACTATAGATTACCAAACATCATATAATACAAGCTTAATCGACTCTACATATGATGCGATTAAGGCATTTCAACTAAACACAATAAATAACACATATTCAACAATTTCTAACTCTAAAATTAGAGATATAGAAGCATCTATTAATGTGTTTTACGATTCATTAAGCGAAACGTTAGGAGCAAATGGCTATTCTACAGAAGAGTTGCAAATGTATGTGCCAGCATTACTATTTAATTTATATGATGGCTATTATATATATTCAAATTATTATGACACAGAAGCAGACGATTATGAATATGGGCTAAAGCCTTTTATATATTATTCTTGTAGGTATGTTTCCGGGTCTAGTTACGATTTTGTGGTAAACTACACATTAGACAATTCGATTTCTGTAATTGGAAAAGTAGGAGGAACCTATGTAACAAAAACTGGCTATTTATTAGCAACAGATGTAAGTTACACTTTGGAAGATTTGGTAGAGATATTGTCAGAGAACTTGCTTATAATGAATAGTTCTAACGAAATAGAAGAAATTGGTAATTATCAGTACATAACATATAATAATCAGAGATTATATAAAGAAAATGAACCAGCAGGAACTGCAAAAGAAAATTATAGATTTTTTTACTACAGTACTACATCAAGAAAAGACTATGTAAACGATAGAACTGTAATAGAATATTTAATAACTCACTTAAGAGAAGATGAAGCTTCAGGTACATATAATTTATATAGTTCAAGTGCTTACGAATACTATGAAGCAGCAAGAACCTTTACAGAGTGGGTAAACAATAATTTAGGTAATATCAAATTAGCAAATGCAGTTGACCTAGATGGAAACAGTATTGAATTTGCCTCACAGATGGATCCATCAACAAAAATATTTAAAATTTCATCAGATAATGACCCATTAATTTCAAGCTCAGCATTTAATGAACATAGATTAAATGTTATTAGACATTCAATAGAGGATAATTTAACAAAGGCAATTGCTTCATATAGTGCTCATACTGTTGTTGGATATGAGTTTGCAATGCCGGAGCTTAACGAAAATGACTGGTACAAAATAGAAAACAACATTTGCTTGACATCATTTTTACAAGGGCTTCCAATAGGAGGCAAGGTATATAACAATTATTGTGTTGTTTCAAATGATACAAATAAAGAGGTAGTAGGTAATAATTCTATATATATAATAGACAGCAATGGAGAATACCATAAGCCTGGATGTTTGGAACTAGTAAACAAATTAAAGAATGGAGAAGTTACAATACAGGAGGCATACGCAACTGTGGACTTTAAGAGAAAGTCAGTTTCACTAACAGGTTCTGATGCAAATGCGTATTCTCAGCTTATGGATTTGACCGATAGCACATATGGGTATTATTATCCGCAGGAAAATACAGCATGTTATGATTGTATTGTAACTGCCTCAAAAACTTATGATACGGACGATATTATAAAAGGTAGTTCATCTGGAACTGGAGGAACTGTTATAGATTTTACAGATTTAGGTGGTACTAATCTTACATTGGAATATATAAGGGCACTGGCGAGATGCAGAAATGATTTATATGTAACAAATGGATATTTTAGCGAACCAATATCAGTAGATGTACATGTATTAGATTTAGATCCGAACCCAGTAGCTATAACGGCAAATGTGTTAATATACACAGGGGAAGCACAGGAGCTTGTAACTGTATCTAATGCGCTAGGAACTGTATATTTAAGCACAACAACAGAATTAACAGAAAGCAATTATACGTCTGGAAGTACAACGATACCAACAGCTACAAATGCGGGAACCTACACGGTATACTATTACACGCCAGGTGATGATGACTACTTAGCAGGAAGCGGATGTGTTATAGCAACAATAATGAGGGCAACAAACCCATTAACAGTAACACCAAATGTGTTAATATACACAGGGTCTGCGCAAGAGCTAGTAACTGTAGCAAATGGAGAAGGACCGGTATATTTCAGCACAACAACAAAGTTAACAGAAAGCAATTATACGTCTGGAAGTACAACAATACCAACAGGTACAAGTGTAGGAACTTACACGGTATATTATTACACACCAGGAACTACAAATTATGGAGCAAAGAGTGCAAGTGTAACAGTAACAATTGCACCAAAACAAGAAAATCCATTAACAGTAGTGGCAAAAACTGGATTAAAATACACAGGCTCTGCACAAGAGCTAGTAACTGTAGCAAATGCAGAAGGACCAGTATATTTCAGCACAAGTACACAGTTAACGGCAAGCAATTATACGTCTGGAAGCACGGAGATTCCAACAGGAACAGATGCAGGGACATACACTGTATACTATTTTACACCTGGAAATACCGGTTATGAGTCAAAGAGCGGAAGTGTAACAGTAACAATTGCAAAAGCAAGCAACCCAATTTCGGTAACTACCGGTCAAACAGTAACGAAAACGTTCTCAACAAGTGCACAAACATTTACAATAACAGGGGCAACAGGAGCACAGGGAACGGTAACATATAAAGAAACATCAGAGAAAAATAGTTCAGGAACATCAACAAGTTACTTTACAATAAGTGGAACAACAGTAACAATGGCAGCAAGTA
>CAZXVQ010000031.1:0-9501 GCA_964644295.1 uncultured Clostridium sp. | reverse complement strand
ATTGGATAATTATATTTTGTTTAGAAATTATTCCTATAATCTTATTAATAGGTTTATTTTATTATTATGATAATTTAGCTCCTAGAGGAGGATTCATGCCTGGATTACAATATTTAGGTGAAGAATTAACCTGTCTTGGTGCTAGTATTCTTTATTTTGTAATGTTTTGCGTTACTATTATTGCAGGCATAATTGTATTTGAAAAAAATCAGAAAATAGAAAATAAGAAATCAGAAAATCCTTTGAAATTAATTATTGCCTTCGTATTGATTATGATAGGTATTGTATTTTTAATAAATGAAGTAAAAGATAATTGGGGAAAAGTAGAAACTATAGGTACAGTTATAGACTTTAAAGAAATAAGAACCGGTGGGGGCATTGAATATTGGCCTATTATACAATTTAATGCTGATGGTCAAGAACATAAAGATTATTATCCAATGTCTAATGTAGAAATTGGAGATAACGTTACAGTTTATTATTCTGCTTATAATAATTATAATATTTCTCATTATCTTACAAACTACAAAATAATTTGGATACCCACAATTGCAATAGGGATATTAATAATATTTTTTAGATTTAAAGAAGCTATAATAAAAACCAAAAATAAAGATTGCTAGAATTTATTTGACTTTTTTCTAATAACTGTGTATAATAAATATAGGAAATGACAATCCACAAACGTGGTTTTGCCAGATATATTGAGAAAACTCACATCTACCTTGCAAAGTACAGATGTGAGTTTTTATTATTTATGTAGCTGCTTATCAACCCAGTTCTTATACAGAACTGCTGTTAAGGCAACGTTTAATGTTAAAGATAACATAAATGATATTATAAAAAATAGTATCACTTTAACCATAAACATCACCACCTCTCCTACGAAGATTCGTAAAGTTTGGTGGCAAAACCACATCTGCTTATCATCATTTCCTATGTCAGTTAGTATAGCATATATTTAACAATAAAGCAATACAAAACAAACAAATTTTTGAGAAATATCTTTTGTCGTTGGCACCAAAAAAAAATGCAATTTCATATTGCATTTTTTTATTTTAAAATGATTACTTATTACTTATATGTATGTCTTCTACATCTGCACCAAATTCTCTGGAAATAATGTTTTGCACTTGTGCAATTTGTTCTTGAGTTAGAGTCTCGGTTTTTATAACAACACTTATACTATTTCCATTTACAAATATAATTAAATCCTCAAATCCCTTATTTTTTATTAAATTCTCTGCAATCATTATTGCATTTTTTGTATTATTTATATTTTTTATTTCGTTTTGGGCTATTTCTTTTTGAGTATCTGATATTTGAGTGTTGCTTAATATATTTTGATACGCCTCTAACATTTGCGAATACATTTTTTCTCTTTCAAGTCTTGATTCTGTGAAATATGTGTTGTCTATCGTTGTGCTTTGATTTGCTGTACTTACAACCTCACCTGTTTGCGTATCTGACATTTGACCATATTCGTTTTCGTAATTTTCTTCTTGTACTGTATTTGCACTAACTAATGTTGCATCTCCCAATTCTCCGTATTGTTCCGTATCAAGCAATAGTGCAGATTGAATAGTATCATTCGTATTTGCGGTATAATTCATATAGCCTGCAGCAATTAGCATTATAGCTATTGCAGAAATTATTATTTGATTTTTCTTTAAAATTGTCCTCATTTTTAAATCTCCTTGTATTTTTTGTCCTATATATTTTATTCAGCACATTTATAGCTTATTCCATTTCGAACACTTGTATTTTATATGTAGCAAGCCCAGTTACCGCTTCTACAGCCTGAATAATACATACCCTTATTTCTGCATCATTTGCTCCTTGGGCAGTTACAATTGCCCCTTCTATTTTAGGATTTATAATTGTTTGAGTAATAGGCGTTTTTACACCATTTTCTTCTTCATATATTATTTCTTTTTTACTACTACTTTCATTTGTAGTCCTTGTTCCTCCGCTGGAATCTTCTTCCTGAGTTGTACTTGTGCTTGAATCCTCATCATACATTGGTATAATTTGACTTGTTTGCGAATATGTGATTAGCACATTTACATTCCCTACACCCTTTATATTAGACAATATATTCTTAAGCTTTTCTTCAATGCTGTCTTGTGAAAAGCTCGATTCTGTAGATGTTTCTACTGCTTGAATTGCTTCATCTGTACTTACCAATTTTTTGTTACTATCATCACTTGTACTGTCTTTAGATTTGTCACTTGCCCAAATATAATTTATTGCGACTATTGTTATTATTAAAATAACAGCAAATACAACCATATTTTCCATTGCCTTTTTATTATTTTTCCCTTCTTCTATTTTAAAGGCATTTTTCAATTTTTCTATTTTTTCCTTAACCAACTTTCTTCACTCCTTTTATAAGGTTTTAACAAATATATTTCCCTTTTGAGCAGTAATTCTGCCGGGCCTTTGGTTGCGACCTAAAAGAATAAGCCATATTATCATTTTATGTTGCAATTTATTAAAAAGGCTTACGTAATTTGGCTACTAAATTTGTATGTTTTCTATTGCCACATTATATGTTGTACTAAGAAACTCCTTAACTTCATTTTTTTGATTTTCTTCCAAAAGCTCTCGTGTTGTAGATTCCGATTCATCATTATTTGCATTTTGTATGCTTATTTGCTCAATTTCTATTTTATTAGAGGATGTTGTTTGTGCCTCCGATATTTCTTCTTTTCTTATATTTAACGAAATACTTTCTACTTCGTAGCTGTCATCATCTTTTAGCTTTACATATGTACCATAAACGTAATACCCTTGTGCCTCCAGTTTTTGCTTTATGTCCGCTTCTAAATTTGAAACATAGATGTCTTTTACAGTTCTAGAATTATTTGATTCTATTTTTGCCGAAATACTGTTATTGCTTTGCTCCATTATTTGTTCATATTCTCCCACACTAAATGCCTCTGTTATATCAGTTCCATTTATGAAAAATTTTTCTACTATTGGCGAGATAATTGAAAATAAAACATATATGCCAATTACTACTTTTACATATTTTCTTGAGCTTCCATTTGGCAAAATAAGTTCAATTATTGTTGCAATAATTATAGCTACAATTATGCCCTGTGCCCAGTTCCCAAGCCATGAAATCATTTTTCCCTCCTTTTATTGCATCATAATTCCACTATTTGAAATTTTTATAACTAATGTAACTCCTACGATTAGCATTGCAGAGATACTAAATATTATTGCAAGTAGTAATTTAAACGTATCTCCAATTTGACCTAATAATTTTACTATTTTTTCATCTGCTATTGGCTGACATACTGCAGAGCCCAAGTAATATACACCCATAAGTGTTACAAGTTTTATTATTGGACCTACACATATCCCTATAATTACTACAACACCCACAATGCCCACTGCATTTTTTAAAATATTACTGCAACTCATTACAGTATCTACTGCATCTCCGCAGAATTTTTCCCACTACTGGAATTAGATTTGTTACAGCAACCTTCGTAGTTTTTACAGTTAGAGCATCTACACCATTTGTAATACTTCCTTCTAGCGAGGAGATTCCAACAAATAATGTAAGTGCTATTCCCAATACCCAAATTACTGAACTATGTATAAATTTAGATAACTTACTTATTTGAACTCTGTCTGATATGTTAGATATAATGTTAAGTGCCACCGAAACCAGTGCTACTGGAATTAGTATTCCATTTATGAAGTTTCCTATAAAAGTTATCATAAACAATATTATTGGTTGTAACATTCCTGCAGAGGTAATATTCCCGGTTGTTGTCATTAATGTTATAAGTATTGGAAGCAAGCAATTCATAAATGACACCAAATTTTCAATTGAGTTTCTTATTATTGTAATAATGTCTGAAAAATTCTTCATTATTATTGTTACAATTAAAATATATGTAACATAATGCGTGACTTTAGATATTTCTTTATTTTCTAAATCTTCACTTATAGTTTTTAAAATGCTAGATATTACAACTATAATAATTATGCTTCCGTATAGATACTATGGCCTGCTTAAGCTCCCCAAACAACAATGATACAATTTTTTTACCAATTGTTGCATTATCCATATCTCCTTTTATTGCTGAAGTAAGAATTTCGTTAATATCTATGCCAAATTCTGAATTTGTATATTTTTTTGCCTCATTTATAAAGTTTGATATCCCGTAAAGAATTTGCTTGGCTTTGTAATATGTTATCTGTAGAATTTTCTTCGTCTTCAGCATTTACAATACAAAAGAAACTAGAATATATAAAGGCAAAAATTACTATGGTGATACCTAAAATTATAAATTTCATGTATCTTTTTAATCTTATGTTTTTCATTTTGACTCCTTATATTAGAGTTTAAATTACGGTAAAATATTTATTATTGTTTCTAGTAAACTTGCCATAATTGGAATTGACATAGACATTATTATTACTTTTCCTCCTAAGTCTACTTTATTTGCAATAGCTGTTTCTCCCGAATCCTTGCAAACACTTACTGCAAATTCTGTAAGTATTGCAATTCCAGTAATTTTTACTAATAGTGTTAAAAACTCTCCTTTAATTGACGCTTTGCTTGCCAAGTTTTGAAGTACCTCTATTATTCCTGAGAGCTTTGCTCCAATAATAGCAAAAATTAGAACACCTGCGCCTAAGGATACATACATTGCAAATTCGGGCTTGTACTGTTTTAATATAACAATTATTATTAATGAGGTTAAACCTATTCCTATTATTTTTATAATATCCACAAAATTCAGCCCTTTCATTTTTCTTTTAGCCTTGACATTCCTATAAATTAAAAATGGTTCTTACCGTATCAAATAATGTGCTTATTTCCTTTATAACCATTGTTAAAACAATTATTAGGCCTGCTAAAGTTGTCATCATTGCCTGGTCTTCTCTTCCCGCTCTTACTAATACTTGATATAGCACAGCCACTAATATTCCAATTGCTGCAATTTTAAACAAAAGGTTTATATCCATTTTTCTATCGTTCCCCTCTTATAAATTTCTTCTCTTATTTACGTTCTTTCTTTATATTAATATTATGGCAACCGCAAGCCCAACAGTTAGGCCAAGTGTTTTATACAGTTTACTATTTTTCTTTTTTTCTTCCTGTGCTTCTTTAATTTGCTTTTGCAATAATTCTTTTGTAAGTTCAATTTGACTCACTTGTCCGCCCACATCTGTATTTCCAAGCATTTTGCCTAAACTGGCCAGTACCTCATAATCTTCATAGGTTAGACTAGTATTTTCTTTTGAAAAATCAAGTGCCATTTGCCATGCTGTACTTGCAGTATTTTGCTCCATATATTTATTTGCATTATTAAAAATCATTCCTATATTATTTTTATTATCCTCATATATTTGGCTAAATACATCTTGTATAGCAAGGCAACTAAACTTTATTTTTGCTTTAAAAACATTTAACATATTGTTCATTTTTTCAAGTTCATTTACTCTATTTGAATATTTTTTTGAGTATCGGTTACCCATTGCAAAAAATATTAAAAAAACTAAAAAAATTAGAATATACTTTATAAAGAACATAGCTTGTCTCCTTTATATATGTATATTCTACTTTTTATTTTTTAGAACTATTTTTATTATTTTTGTGTTAAATATAATCTTCTTCAAAATTCAGCACCTTAAATATATTTGCGTTATTACTGTTTCTCTCGATTTGAATAACCTTATCAAAAGCTTTGTTCTTAACCATCTGACCAATTTCCTCGTTTTTTAAAATTTCATCCATATTCTTGCCATGTGCTGTAAATATTCCCTTAACTCCGCAGCACATAGCAGATTTTATTGCTATGCTGTCTTTACTGCTTCCTATTTCATCTGCGGCAATTACTTTTGGTGCCATTGACCTTATGGCCATTCTGATTCCAATACTTTTGGGGATTTCATTTATTACATCTGTTCTTATTCCTAAATCATTTTGCATATTTCCTTTATACATTGCAGATATTTCGCCTCTTTCGTCTATTACTGAAACATTTATACCGCTTAAATTCTATCTTTTTTCCGATTACTTTCATAGAAGAAACCATTGCTAATATTTCTAACAATATCTCTTAAAAGCGTTGTTTTTCCAACTCCTGGAGAAGATATTATTAAAGTATTGTAAATTGAATTTTCTATCCTATTTATTATGAGTGGCATTATTTTGTTGCTACATCCTATAACTTGTCTGCTTATTCTAAAATTTAAACTTGATATGTAATTGAAATTTGTAACATTGCCATTCTGAATTACCGCAGTTCCAACTATTCCAACTCTATTGCCTCCTTGTATTGTTATAAATCCACTTGCGATTTGGTTTTGATATGAATAAATTGAATTTTCACATATTTTTTGAAATATATATTCAATATCTTGCCATGATACCACATATTCAATTATTTTTTCTGCTTGTCCTATTTTTAATATTATTGGCAGATTGTTTCTTATACGAATTTCCTCCAAAACGCTCCATTCTTTTTCATTCGTATTTTTTCTAATTATATCTTCAATTTTTATTGGAAAACATCTTAAAACATTATCTATGTTCAACCTTATTCACCTAAATTCTATATAAAAAAAGCATATATACTCTTATAGAATATATATGCTCCAATTTTTATTTTTAGAACTATTTTAGTTATTTTCGCTATTATGATATACGTTCATTACATCATCTAATTCGTCAAGGTTTTCTAGCATTTTGTCCATTCTTTCTTGACCTTTTTCGTCTAAAGAAACATACGTTGTTGGAATCATTTGAACTTCTGCCTCTACAAATTCCACACCTTGTGCCTCTAAAGCTTCTCTTACAGAAGAAAAATCTTCTGGTGCTGTGGTTACTGTATAGTATTCTTCCTCAGATTCAAAATCTTCTGCCCCTGCATCTAATGCAAGTAACATTAAATCGTCTTCGGTTTGTTTTGCAACTGCCTTATCTATTACAATTACGCCTTTTTTGTTAAACATGTAAGATACACAACCTGTTGTACCTAAGTTTCCACCTGCTCTATCAAATACATGTCTTACATCTGCGGCTGTTCTGTTTCTATTGTCCGTACTTGCCTCAACAATTATTGCAACCCCATTTGGTCCATATCCTTCGTATGTAACTTCTTCGTAATTTTCCGCATTTCCTGCACCTGATGCCTTTTTTATTGCATTATTTATTGTATCATTTGGCATGTTTGCTGCCTTGCATTTTGCGATTACATCCTTTAATTTAGAATTGCCAGACGGGTCAGGTCCACCTTGTTTTACTGCTATTAATAGTTCTCTTCCTAATTTTGTAAATACCTTTCCTCTTGCAGCATCTGCTTTACCTTTTTTTGCTGCTATATTGTGCCATTTTGAGTGTCCTGACATATTCCTCTTCCCCCTTTATATTATACTTGTACTATAATATCATATTTTTTTAGTTTTGTGTAGCCTATTTGAATAATTTATTAATTCTTTTTTCTTATTAGTATTAATGGGGTTAATTGTTTAGATTGTCCAGCAGGATTGTCTTTTATTAGTTTTACCAAGAATTCATCATCTTCTTGTATACTAGAGGTTTTTCCAAGTACAAGTCTTTCCAAATCATTTGCATCAACAATCATAGCTTTTATGCCAAGTTTATCATAAATTTCGTCACATACTCCATTTGGATTTTCTGGAATACGAATTCCAAATTCCCCATATTCAGGAAATACTTTATCATAAAATCCGTCTAATCCGCTTACTTCAAGGCCTACTATCTTGTAGAATATACCTCTTTTGTGAAATAATTTGCCTATCCCAGAACATATTGCTGCATATATAACTTTAAGCCTTCCACATAAATTAATTGCAAATTGCATTTTATATGGGCTGTCTACTCCAATTCCCGCATCGCTTTTCATTGCAAATTTTGACAAAAACTTAGCTAAAAAGCCAACTTTTACATCTTTTTTATAAACAACTCTTTTTTGGCATAGAGATATAATTTTTTCACTAATTGATAAAATATCCCCTTCTTGATAATGTGGTAGTACATATCTTCTTATTATATCTATATAATCTTCTCCAATTTGAACGTAATGTGTTTTTATTGCATAACGTAAATATATTTTTCCATCCACTTCTATTTCCAAATTTTTATTTTCGTTTGCTTTTAATTCATCCATTAAAATTCTTTCCTCCCAATTAATAATATTACTTATTTATATTACTAAATGTTTATTGAAGAAAAATTGAAATTATAATATTATTTTAAATATTGTAAATCCGTCCTGCCAATCCGCTTCTATTTTTCCGTTGTATTGTTCAACTATAGATTTTGCAATAGATAGCCCTAGCCCGTATCTTTTTTCTTTTCTATTTCTTGCCTTATCTACACGGTAGAATCTTTCAAATATTTTTTCTCTTTCTTCCTTAGGTATTGGCTCTCCTTCATTTTTTACCTGCAATACTATATTTTTGTCTTTTGTAAGTTCTATAATTATTTTTCCATTATCTTTAGTGTGCATTATAGCATTATCTATAAGTACAGATAAAACTTGCTTTATATCTTCTTTGTTTCCATTAAATTTAATATCTTCTTGAATATTGTATTCTATGTTTTTCTTCTTTTCATATGCCATGCTCTCAAACATTGAACTTGCCAAATTAACTTCTTCTGAAAGATTAAAGGTTTCTTTTACTTTTATTTCTTTTGCATTATCTGTTCTTGCCAAGCATAGTAAGTTATTTATTAATTTATCCATACTTGTTAGTTCACTTTGTATATATGTTAGCCATTTTGATTTGCCTGCCTGTTCTTCAATTACATCTATATTTGCCTCTATAACAGCAAGTGGCGTTTTTAGCTCATGAGATGCGTCTGATATGAATTGCTTTTGTTTCTCCATAGTTTCTTCAACAGGTTTTACAATCATTTGAGAAACTTTTTTTGCTATAAAATATGTTATAGTTAAAAATAGTATTCCGCAAACCTGTTGATACAACATAAATAGATTGAATTTGATTTGTAACACTTTCGTTTTCCATAAGAATTATCATTGTTCTGCCATCTCTCATCGCCCTTGCTACATATACATAATTATGTACAATTCCGCTTTGTTTATTCTGATTAAATGCTTTTAAGGCATATTCTTCTAATGTTGCATTTCCCTGTCCTAGTGTATCAGTTACTCTATTTTGTTCTACCATATAAGAATAAGTATTAGATAAATCAATTGTTGCAAATCTGTTTCCAGAAATATCTACCTTTGTTTCTTCATTTGGTACTTTTTCGAATTCATCAAATCTTTCTAATATTGAGGTTGCGGCATTTATTGTATTAGTATAATTAGAATATGCAAATATTATTATAGTGCCAACAATTACAATAGATATAGAAAGCATTAATATCCAAAATACCTTTGACCTTAATTTTTTAATCATTGTTACCCTCCAACTTATAACCAATTCCTCTTATTGCTTTAATTTTTACATTTGATTTTAATATTTTTAATTTCTTTCTAA
>CAZXVQ010000030.1:8066-9870 GCA_964644295.1 uncultured Clostridium sp. | reverse complement strand
TCCGATTAATCCCATCATTTCTACATGTGCTGGTACAGATGATGAACCTGCAAATTGTGCATCTGAGTGCATTCTTCCCATAGTATCTGTCATTCCATAAGATGCTGGCCCAGCCGCCATGTTATCTGGGTGAAGTGTTCTTCCAGTACCGCCTCCTGAAGCTACCGAAAAGTATTTTTTATTTTCTGCTAATCTTTCTTTTTTGTATGTTCCTGCTACTGGATGTTGGAATCTTGTTGGATTTGTTGAATTTCCTGTTATAGATACATCAACATCTTCTAGCCACATTATGGCAACGCCCTCTCTTACATCATTTGCTCCATAGCATTTAACTTTTGCTCTTTCTCCATTTGAATATGCAATCTCTTCCACAACTTTTACTTTTCCTGTGAAGAAATCAAATTCTGTCTTTACATATGTAAATCCATTTATTCTAGATATTACTTGTGCTGCATCCTTTCCAAGCCCATTTAATATAACTCTTAGAGGTTCTTTTCTAACCTTATTTGCAGATTTTGCTATTCCAATAGCTCCTTCTGCTGCTGCAAAGCTTTCATGCCCTGCTAAAAATGCAAAGCATTTTGTGTCTTCTGACAATAGCATTGATGCTAGATTGCCATGACCTAATCCTACTTTTCTATCATCTGCAACCGAGCCTGGTATGCAAAATGCCTGCAGTCCTTCTCCTATTGCCTTTGCTGCATCCGATGCTTTAGTGCATCCTTTTTTTATGGCTATTGCTGCTCCTAACGTATACGCCCAGCACGCATTTTCAAAACAAATAGGTTGTACTCCTTTCACTATTTCGTATGGGTTAAATCCCTTGTCTGTGCATATTTTTAATGCATCTTCAAAATCTTTTATCCCGTATTTTTCCATTACAGGTTTTATTTGATTTATTCTTCTTTCATAACTTTCAAATGTAACTGCCATTTTTCTTCCTAGATGTTAACTTTAAATTAACATCCTCTCCTTTCTCTAAATTTTACAATATTGCTATTCTTTTCTAGGGTCAATCTTTTTAACAGCCTCGTCAAACCTTCCATATGTTCCAGAAGCCTTCTCTATAGCCTCCATTGGATCTACTCCAGCTTTTATGCTGTCCATCATTTTTCCTATATGAACATATTTATATCCTATAATTTGGTCATCTTTATCTAAGCCCAATTCTACAATGTACCCTTCTGTTAATTCTAGATATCTTGGTCCTTTAAGCTTGCTAGAATATATTGTTCCAACTTGGCTTGTATGACCTTTTCCCAAATCTTCAAGTCCTGCTCCAACTGGAAGTCCACCCTCTGAAAAAGCAGTCTGACTTCTTCCATATACAATTTGTAAAAATAATTCTCTCATAGCAGTATTTATAGCATCACATACCAAATCTGTATTTAATGCCTCTAGTATTGTTTTTCCAACTAAAATTTCGCCTGCCATAGCTGCCGAATGAGTCATTCCCGAACAGCCCACTGTTTCTATTAGAGCCTCTTGTATAATTCCTTCCTTTATATTTAATGTTAATTTGCACGCTCCTTGTTGTGGTGCACACCAGCCCACACCATGTGTTAGACCAGATATGTCCTTTATTTCTTTTGCTTGTACCCATTTGCCTTCCTCTGGAATAGGTGCTGGGCCATGGTTTACTCCATTGGCGACCTGACACATATTCTCTAATTCCTTTGAATAAATCATTTTTATTGCTCCTTTCAGATTGATATTATTGCTGTTTTTTTCAGCGGTTACATTATATTACATTTTTCTACAAGTTTCAATTTTTTTACAAGAATTTCACAAATTCGCAAATTTT
>CAZXVQ010000030.1:0-7966 GCA_964644295.1 uncultured Clostridium sp. | reverse complement strand
ACATGAATAAGTGCTCGCAAATTAACATTTTACAATGTTACAATCTAAAATAATTAAATGCGCACACATTTGGGGCAATCACTAAAATCCAGTTCTAGGAAGCTTTTTTTCTTCCACTACATTATATACAATTGATGTTACCGTATCTTCGTCAGATACCTTATATTCCTGATTATAGCCCTCTAATATGGTATAATTTTTAACAATTGTATCATTTTCCAGATTTTCATTCATTTGCATATATATGTGAGGAGATTCTATGCTTTCAAACCCAACTAACACTTTGCCAAAACATATTTTTATTTCTGTTATTTTCTCTCCCTCTTCTAAATACAAATTAGTTAAATCAACATAATTATTTTCTTTGCTACTTAAATTCTTTTTTAGCACCATATATACATCTTTCAAGTTTGTTTTGTAGTATATGCTATACGTTACATCCTGGTTAAATGTTCCTGTTTGTATCTTTGTAATCTTCCCATAATCACTTGGAAGAATATCATACCATGTAAAATCTGTTAAATCTGTGTTTCCCGAATTTTTTATTGTAAAGCTATAATCCATTTCTTCACTAGATTTTACTACGTTTTTTCCTGCTTTTGTTATATCCACCTCTGGTTTTTGTGATTTATTTGTTATTTCCAGTTCTACGACTTGATTATTTTCTGTAATTTCTACATTGAATTTTTGGTCATTTAATATATACCATTTTCCTGTTTCCACCTCTTGCACATAATACATTCCTTTTTCAAGTTTGCTACTTGTTGCAACGCCTTCCTCGTTTGTTTCAATTTGTTCTATTAATATATTATTTTCGGTGTATATATTAAATTTTGCACCTGCAATTGGGCTTCCCGCTTCATTTTTTAATATTTCATTTTCGTCTTCACTTATTTTTATTATTCTTATTTGCCCTTTTACCTTCTCGTTTTGCACTATAATACTCGTTGTTTCATCCTCTAAAACCTGTACCTCCAATTTTTCTTCGTTTAGTACATATTTATCATCTGTTTCCACTTCTTGTATGTAATATGTTCCTATTGGAAGGCTCATAGTAAAAGCTTCTCCATTTTCGTCTGTTTCTATCTCTTCTATCTCATTTTCATTTAAGTCTAAAACCTTGAATTTTACTCCCTGCAACCTTATTTGATTGTCTTCTTTATCTGCTTTTACTACTTGTATTTGACCTTTTTTCTTTATGTTTTCTATTGTAAGTTCTAGTGTGTCTTTCCACGTTATTTTAATTTCTTGGTCAGCTGATAATTTATATTCTTCATGCGTTTTTGTTTCTCTTAATATATATTCTCCTGTATTTATATTGCTTACTGTTGCCTCTCCATCTTCATTTGTTATTAAATGTGCTACAACAGTTCCACTTGTATCTATTAGGTCAAATTCTACACCCTCAAGTTTTATTTGATTATCTTCTCCATCTACTTTTACAACTTTAATATTTCCTTTTTTGTGGCTATTATAAATTTGAACTTCTTTTGCCTGATTATACTCCAGTTCAATTCTGGTTTCATTTTCGTTTAGTTCATATTCTTCTAATGTTGATTTCTCTGTTAAAATAATAGTTCCCTGTCTTAGCCCAGTTATTGTTATCTTTCCATCTTCATCTGTTGTAAAATCGCCAATACTTTCATTAGTATCCGCATATTTTGCATTAAACTGCACTCCTTTCAGCGCCACTTTTGTATCTGCATCCATTTTAATTAATTCTATTGAAGACGTGTATGCATTAATATTGAGCTCCGTGCTTGTAGAAGCACTTTGCGTTAGGTCATTAGCATATGTTACATAATCCTGATAATCTTCATTATAAGATTTTGCATAAAATACTGGATATGTTTTTACTCTAGCATTTGTTATGTTTATTTGTCCTGATACATTGTCGTTAATTTGACTTATAGGAATTGCTATTTTGAATGCAGAGTTTGTCATATTGCTTGCCTCTGTGCCAGCATTATTTAGTATCTTTGTGCCTGTGGGGAAATTATTAATCGATACATTATAATTGTCAATTTCTCTGTTTCCTGTAATGTAATAGTTCTGTATTAAATATTTAATTCCATTTATAGTTTGTTCTAACAATTCTCCCTGTTTATTTACAGAAACAGTTGGTGTAGAATAATCTTCTGTTCCACCAATGCCATATTCATATATTTCTTGTGCAACCGCTAAGACTAACTCTCCCCTTGTTTTTACTTCTTCCAAAGTTACATCTTCGCCCCAACCTACTCTATTGGGAACCTCATATTTTGAAACCGGACTTTCCCCTTCTGCTATGCAGTGAATTGCAGTTTTTGTTGCATAGTATAAGTCATCATCACATGCTAGGTTCCAATCAGTATATGAACTTCCCATATACCCTTTGTATAAGGCTCTCCACACGGCTGGGTCATTTGCCAATTGTAGTGATACATCATAGCTGTCTCCAGCGCCTGTTCCAATTCCAGCGTCCTCTGGCTCTACGCAAAATGCTGGCTGTTTTATTCCTGTTTCTGGGTCCTCGTATACCACATATGTAACACCTTTTAACATGTCTTTTCCCTTTACTTTTAATACAGATATACACTCATGGTCCTTTTTTAATGTAATAACCTGTCCATTCTCAAAATTAAAAGCAAGTACTGGGACTACGTTGGTCAAAAGTATTATAAACAATATAATACTAGTTATTACCTTTTTTATTTTATGTCTCATTATTTTCTTTTCCTTATATAATATATTTAGGTTTTTTGCAGGATTTGCCTATAAACCCAACCACTAGGGTTAAAAATTTTGTGAATTTTCTTCTAACGCCTGTACACACAGCCTTTGATTGACTCTATTTTGTACACAGGTAATTAACGTTAATTTGTTCTCTTGAGTATTTTGTAGCTTACTCCAATCTGTTTCAAGAATTACATCTTTGCTAATTACGCTATATATTCTTTCTCCATATTTTGTTTGATATATAATTTCGTCTCCTGGCTCTAATTCATTAATTCTAGCAAAATACGAATACTGATTTCCTCTATTATGAGCTGCAAGTCCTACATTTCCATCATACTTTGCTGTTTCTTCTATATGTCCAATATAATCATTTAAAATCTCGTTTGAACTTCCTTCTTTTATATCTCCAACAAGATTAATTTTTTCTATTATTAAACTCCCCAAAATATCATCTTCTTGGCTTATGATATTTTCATCAAACCCATCATCTTCTGTTACTTCTAAAATTTCATTTGTTTCTTCAGTTATTTCGTTATTTTCTTTTGTCTGTTCTAACACATTTTTGTCATATATAAACAGTGCAGTAAGCGCACCAACCAATATAACCACAATTAATAAAACAAATAATTTTTTATTCATTATAACTCCTTCCTATTTACAGATAAAACAAACCACTATTTTCTTACGAATATACATGCAAATAATCATCTATCCCCTATAGAAATTTCTGCATAGCATATAAAGAGCATGAAATTGTTCATGTTATATTACTTTTACTTTTCAATTACATTTCTCTTGGAATTAATATAAGAATTAAATTTCCTATTCTTTTGAATAAAATTAACACTATCTAATATTTATGATATATCAAAACTTTTATCAAATACTATTATATCACTCAGTTTCTTTATGTCAATGCTTTTGGACTATTTTTATAAACAATCGTTCGACAAATAATTGCATAAAATTGCATCTTTATACATAATATACAATTTTTCGACAAGTATGCCCTAACGATAAAGAAGTGAAATAGGAAAATATAAACATGATATTCTTAAAAACTTAAAAGAATATCATGCAACAATAATAGAAATATAGAAACATGGGGATTCTAAATTGAATCCCCATGCCTATTTTTTTATGTTTTATTCTTCTGGTTCTACTAAGCCAAAATTTTTGTTGTCCTTTAATTTGTATATAACATTAACCTTGCCTGTATCTATGTTTACAAATGCTAAAAATCTATTTTGAGGTTGATCCTCTAATAATAATTTTGCATCCTCTGGTCCCATTGGTTTAATGCTATAATATAATGTTTTTACTATTTCGTCTGTTATTTCATGTCTCTCAAATTTATTTGCTTCTTTCATTCTTATAGATTCTGTCATGTTTTGTTTGTCCTTCTTTGTCTTCATTTTTCTAATTTGACCCTCTAATATGTCTATATCTTTGTCTATAGAAGCATATAAATCTCTACTTGCTGTAACTGCTCTGAAAGATTCGCCAAGTACTGATACTTGCATTTCTGCGACTTGTTCGTCTCCCTCCTTCTTTATTGTTACAAATATGTCTAAATCATCAGTATCAAAATATTTTTCTAATCTTTCTAATTTTGTATCTATGTAGTTTTTTATTGCATCTGTTGCTGTTAAATCCTTTCCTGTAATTTTTAAATTCATAAACAATTTCTCCTTTCAATTTATCAAATAGTATGTTTTTTTTTGCAAACTTATTATATATGTTAATTACAATTTTTGCAAGGGGTTTTGGACTTTTTGCAAATTTAGCTGGCGCAAAATATTTAAAAAATGCAAAGTAAATAGTAAGCATAAAATTATGAGTATTATAATAATATTATTTAAAAACATTTACGCAACATATTGAAAAAGAGATTTTTTGTGATACAATAACTAAAGCATTGAAAATAACTTTATTTAAAATTAAATTAAGTTTTGTAATTTGACAAAGGTGTGAAAATAATGGACACAGTAATATTAAAATTTGGAGGGAGTTCAGTAGCAGACAATATTAAGCTAAATATTGTCGCAGAAAAAGTAATTGAATTTAAACAAAAAGCAAAAAATGTTGTAGCTGTTGTATCAGCGCAAGGAAAAACGACAGATAATTTAATTAAAGAGGCACAGGAGTTATCTGCTGTTCCAGAAGAAAGAGAAATGGATATGTTATTATCTACTGGAGAACAAATAACTGCCTCAAAACTTAGTATTTTATTAAACCGAATGGGATATAAAGCAATTTCATTAACAGGATGGCAGGCAGGAATTAAAAGCAATAATGTACATAGATGTGCAAAAATCGAGCAACTTTGTACACAAAGAATTAAAGATGAACTAGAAAAAGGAAACATTGTTGTGGTTGCAGGCTTTCAGGGAATTAACAAAAGCCAAGACATTACTACATTAGGAAGAGGAGGCTCAGACACAACAGCAGTAGCCCTGGCAGCAGGATTAGAGGCAGATAAGTGTTATATATTTTCAGATGTGGACGGAATTTACTCCGCAGATCCAAATATGATAACAATTGCAAAAAGGCTGGACGAAATATCATTTCAAGAAATGCAAGAAGTAGCAGATGCGGGAGCCAAAGTATTGCATAACAGATGTATTCAAATTGCAAAAAAATTTAACTGCAATATAGTTGCAAAATCAACCTTTTCAGATGAAGGCGGCACAAAAATTTGCAAGGAAATTGAAACAGCAGAAGTTAAAAGCATTGTAAAAAATGAAAATTTACTATTAATAAAGATGAAAAAGCAAGATGCAATTGGAAATGAAGATTCTTTCAAGATTTATCAAAATTTGCTAGAACATAATTTAATGGTAGAAGCATTTCAAATTAAAGATAACCTTGAAGTTGAATTTAGAATTCAAAAAAGTGAACAAAACAAAGTTCAAGAGTTATTAGATGAGAAATATTTAGATTATGATATTATACAAATGGGTGTAACGAAACTTAGTATTGTAGGATATGGTGTTACGCAAGACAATAAAATCTTAACAAAGCTAATTTATATTTTAAGGCAAAACAATGTTGAGTTATTGGGTATTAATTTATCTCAATTAAAAATAGAAATTTTAGCCCAAAATATAGAAAACAACATATTAGAAGAAATACATCAAGAATTTATAAAAAATTAAAAAGGAGAAATAAGGATGAAAAAGACAATATTTCAGGGTTGTGGGACAGCAATTGCTACGCCTTTTACAGATGAAGGTGTTAATTTTGCAGAATTTAAAAAACTTATTGAATTTCAAATTAAAAATAATGTAGATGCTATTATTGTGTGTGGTACAACAGGCGAATCGGCAACTATGTCACTAGAAGAGAAAAAACAAACCATAAAATTTGCAATTGATACAATAGCAAAAAGGACTAAGGTTATTGTTGGAACAGGCAGTAACAACACAAAATCTGCTATTGAAATGTCAAAATTTGCAGAAGAAGCTGGAGCAGATGCCCTATTGGTTGTAACGCCATATTATAATAAAACAACGCAAAAAGGACTTATTGAGCATTATAAAGCAATTGCAAATGCAGTCACATTGCCAATTATTATGTATAGTGTGCCTAGTAGGACAGGTGTTAATATTTTGCCAGAAACCTGTTTGGAGCTTTCTAAAATAGAAAATATTGTGGCAATAAAGGAAGCAAGTGGAAATTTATCACAAGTGGCTAAAATTGCAAGTTTATGTAGGGAAAATCTTGATATTTATTCTGGAAATGATGACCAGATTATACCAGTTCTTTCTTTGGGAGGAAAGGGTGTAATTTCTGTTTTATCTAATATTATGCCAAAATACACACATGAAATGACAATGAAGTATTTTAAGGGAGAAGTACAAGAAGCAACTAAAATGCAACTAGATGTTATTGATTTAATTGATAGTCTGTTTGCTGAGGTAAATCCAATACCTGTAAAATATGCACTAAATGTTATGGGATATAACTTTGGTAAACCAAGATTGCCATTAATTGAGCTATCTAATGAAAACAAAAAGAAAATGGAAGATGTTATGAAGAAACATAAATTAATATAGGAGGGCTAAAAATGAATGTATTATTAAATGGAGCCAATCGGAAGAATGGGAAAGGAAATTATACAGGCAGTTAAGAAACAAGAAGGAATTAAGATTGTTTGTGGTTTTGACCTAAATGAAAATAATGAATATGACTTTCCAATTTATAATAATTTGAGCAATATAACACAAAAAGTAGATGTTATTATTGACTTTTCTTCTCCAGTAGCTACTTTTGAAATTCTAAAATATGCAACAGAAAATAAAATTCCAACAGTTATTGCAACAACGGGTTTTTCAAAAGAGCAATTAGAAGAAATTAAAGAATTATCAACTAAAATACCAATTTTTAGAAGTGCTAATATGTCTTTAGAAATTAATTTGGTGGCAAATGTTTTGCAAAAAATAGCAAAAGTGTTAAAGGAAAGTGATATAGAAATTACAGAAACACATCACAACCAAAAAGTAGATAGTCCAAGCGGAACAGCAATTCTTCTGGCAGACGCCATAAATCAGGCATTTGAAGAGAAAAAAGAATATAATTTTGATAGAATGCAAAAAAGAGAAAAGAGGAGCAAAAATGAAATTGGGTTTTCTTCTATTAGAGGAGGAAATATTGTAGGAGAACACACTGTTCAATTCTTTGGCGAAAATGAAACATTAGAAATTACGCATAGAGCTTATTCAAGACAAGTTTTTGCAGAGGGAGCTTTAAAAGCAGCAAAATTTTTAGTAGAACAACCAACAGGATTATATAACATGGAAGATTTAGTAAAATAAATATTCGGAAGTAACAAATTCTTAAAATAATTTGTTACTTCCATTTTTCTTTTACAATTTTTACTTGTTTTCGATTAATTTTTCTACAATTTGAACAGCATTGCTTGCAGCGCCTTTTCTAATATTATCTGCTACTACCCAAAGATTAACGCCGGAAGAAACGCTTTCATCTCGACGAACTCTTCCAACAAATACTTCATCATGTCCAGTTGCATTAATTGGCATAGGATATAAACTAGAAGCAGGGTCATCTACTAAAATAAGGTTTGGAAAGCTTTTTAAGGTTTTTAGTAAATCTTCCATCTCAAAATTCTTTTCTAATTCAACATTAATTGATTCAGAATGAGAATTTCTAACAGGAACTCTAACTGTAGTTGCCGTTATTTTCAAGTCCGGTCTGTGTAATATTTTTCTTGTTTCATTAATCATTT
>CAZXVQ010000029.1:0-10110 GCA_964644295.1 uncultured Clostridium sp. | reverse complement strand
ATAATAAAAAATAAATAATAAAAAAAATAAATAAATAAAAAATAATAATAAAAAATTAAAAAATAAAAAATAAAAAAATAAATAAAAAATAAATAAAAAATAAATAATAAAAAATAATAAAAAATAAATAATAATAAAATAAAAACAATTAATAAATAAAACCTATCATAAATAAAATATTTTATTTATGATAGGTTTCGTTATTTAAAATTTTAAATGTTCTGTAAATTTGTTCTAATAAAAAGACTCTAATTAATTGATGAGGGAAGGTCATTTTTGAAAAGCAAATGAGCTCATTACATAATGACAAAACATTGCTGGATAAGCCTAAACTCCCGCCTATTATAAAGGTAATATTTCCGTTAAATTGAGATAAATCCTTAATTTTATTAGAAAAGTCAATAGAGTCTAATTCCTTGCCACCTAAATCTAATGCAATAATGTAAGAGTCCTTTTTTAAATGATTTATGATATTTATGCCTTCTTTTTCCTTGACAAGATTTTCTTCTTTTTGGCTTGCATTCTCAGCAATTTTTTCATCTGGAACTTCAATGATATTGAGACTGCAGAATCTAGAAAGTCTTTTACTATATTCTCCTATTGCATCTTTTAGATAGTTTTCTTTTATTTTACCTACACACACTATATTAATATGTATCATTTATTTTTATGCTAGCTACGGCTAAGCAACCTCCTTTTAGAAAAATTACGCTATTTCAACAATATTACTAGGACCAGTTCGTTTTGCAATATTTACTCTTATATTTGTTTCATTACAATTATTCTTTATAAGTTCTTCTAGCACTGTTTTATATGCTAATTCCGGAAAATTGTTTTCTTTACTTAAATGACCAAGCATTACACTTGTTAGGCCAGTTTTCATTAAAAAAGAGACAAGTTCCCCTGAAACACTATTCGATAAATGACCATTTGGACCAGCTATTCGTTGTTTTAAAGCATATGGATATCTTGAACATTTTAAAATATTAGGATCATAATTAGCTTCTAGTAAAGCAAAACAACTATTTTCTAGACTACTTAAAATTTCCGGAGTTATGTGTCCAAAATCTGTTGCAACACTGATTTTTTTATTCTTGCTGAAAATATTAAATCCGCAAGGATTTGCTGCATCGTGAGGTATGCTAAAAGCATTAAAGCGTAAATCCTTAATTTCAAAATCAGAATTAACAAAATAGGTTTTTTGGTTTTCTGGCAGAACCTTAGATTTTTGTTCAGGCATAGCATTCCATGTTTCAGAGTTAGCATATACCGGTATGTTGAACTTACTAGAGAATGCACCAATGCTCTTAATGTGGTCGGAATGTTCGTGTGTAACTAATATTGCATCTATATCACAAGAATTAACGCCAATAAGAGAAAGTGCAGAATCTATTTTCTTTACACTCTCCCCGGCGTCAATTAATATTTTTGAATTTTCGGTTTCTACAAGTGAACAGTTACCACTACTACCGCTAAATAAGCTACAAAATTTTAACATATTTATTCCGTATGATTTATCCTCTCAAAATACTTACTCAGAAATTCTTTTAATATTTGCTCCAAGTTTTCTAAATTTTTCTTCTATATTTTCATATCCTCTATCAATATGATGTAAATTATATAATTCAGTTTGTCCATTGGCTACAATTCCTGCAATAATTAAAGCAGCTCCTGCTCTTAGATCAGTTGCATAAACAGGCGCACCGAATAAGGAATCAACTCCCTCGAATACAGCTGTTTTTCCTTGAGCTGTAATATTTGCCCCCATTTTATTTAATTCAGCTGTATATTGAAATCGAGATTCCCAAATACTTTCATTTATTATACTAGTTCCATCGGCAATAGAAAGAACTACACCCATTTGTGGTTGCAAATCTGTTGGAAATCCAGGGTATGGCAATGTTTTAATATTGGCTTTAGTTGCACGCTCATCACACCAAACATGAAGAGAATCTGCCCCTTCTTCAATATGTCCACCAATTTCTTCAATTTTAGCAGTCAAGCAGTCTAGGTGCTTTGGAATACAATTATGTATGGTTATATCGCCCCTAGAAGCAATTGCAGAAAGCATGAATGTTCCTGCTTCAATTTGGTCTGGCACAATTGAATATGTATTGTTACCATGTAGCTTCTTAACACCAGTAACCTTTATCATGTCTGTACCTGCACCATGTATATCTGCTCCCATTGTGTTTAAAAAGTTTGCTACATCTACTACATGAGGCTCTTTTGCTGCATTATCAATGAACGTAATGCCTTCAGCAAGAACAGCTGCAAGCATTACATTTATAGTTGCTCCAACAGAGACAGCGTCTAAATATATTGACGTACCAACTAATTTGTCCGCATGAGCAGATATCTTTCCTTTAGAGATTTTAACAGTAGCTCCAAGCGATTCAAAGCCCTTTATGTGTTGGTCTATAGGACGAGCACCTAAATTGCACCCTCCTGGTAAGCCAACTTGCGCGTGTTTGCAACGACTAAGTAAAGCACCCAAAAGATAATAGGATGCTCTAAATTTGCTAGTCATATTTAAAGGAGCAGCAGTGGAGTCTATAGCTCTTGTATCTACAGTAATAGAATTTTTAGAAATCCATGTAATTTTTGCTCCAAGCTTTTCTAATATTGAACAAGAAATTTTTACATCACTTATGTTTGGAACATTTTCCAGAGTACACACACCGTCAATTAACAGTGTGGCTGGAAGTATTGCTACTGCTGCGTTTTTTGCTCCACTTATATATACATCACCACATAATCTTGTTGGTCCATTTATTACTAACCTTTCCAAAGTAAATTCCTCCAAACATTGCATATTCAAATTAAAACTAACTATATATATAACACAAATGCAAACGATTTACAATAATTAAAAAAGAATTTGTTGCAAAGTTAGCAATTTTTTTAATTTGGATGTTTATATAAAACTAAATAACTACAGAGACTTGTTTGCAAGCTTTAGCTTAAAATCTTCGAATAATTCGACTAATTTAAACTTAAAATTAAGTTCGGAACTATCGCTAGAATCAGTTACAAGTTCATATCCTTCGTCTGACATATTATCCTTTAAAATTTCCTTTGAAGAATCGGGAACTATGCCTGAGGAAATATCTACAAAACAAAGAGGAGGAAACATTACACACCACCAATTATGTCCATTTGCAGAACCAATTTCTACACGTAAAGCATCATAAATTCCGGAAGGAAGAGATACGTCTCCGTAATCCTTAGTGGGAAAATAATATTCACCAACCACAACATTAACATCATAAGAAAATCCATTATCATAAACAACAGATAAAGCTATTTTCTTAAAGTCTTCCACATGAGATTTCGCAATATCAATTGCTTCACATTTAGAGGTGGCATCTGCACAAATTGAATTCATATAATTTAGAAGAGCATCCCTAACCTTATATTTTAAATCCTGATCTTCTTCTGAATCACTATTAGCAATTACATGAAGTCTAAACACACCAGAAGAAATATCCGAAGATACAGCGTTTACATACGAATAAGCAGAAAAACATAAAAAGATAAAAAATAAAATTAGTAAAATAAAAAATTTGTGTATTATATTTATGTTAAAATTTTTCATAATTCATCACATACCTTTCAAGAAAATTAGGAAATTGCAGAAACAAAAAATTTATAAAATATGTTCCTAAAATAAAAATAATATACAATTATTTAATAAAAGTATTTACTAAAAAAATAAAAATATACATATTTGGTAAAATATAATACATATATTTTGTAACAATTTTGCAAAAATACTTTGACATAAAACATAGAAAAACAGTAAAATAGCACGAAACAAGGCAATAATGTCGAAAAATGGCGCACGATTGTTTTGTAATAATATTGACATAAATATGCAAAAATGGTAAAATTTACCATAAGAACGAAAGGCGGAGGTTTGAAATGATTGATATTAATAAGAATGTAAAAACTGTTTGTAGCTTTTACGCAAGTGATTGGCATTTAGTAACAATGTTATTACCTAATATAGATAAAAAAATTGATAAGCAAATTAAAATTGCCACATTATTTGAAAATAATCTAACACAAAGAATTTCAACATTACTGGGAAAATTAAAGTTACAAAATGAAAGAAAAATATTGAATATAAAATGGAGTCAAACACATATTGAAGATGCAAACTTTAAGGAACTATTGAGTGGAGAGTATGAAATTATAATAAATGGTTCTTTAGAATATATAAACAATGTGCACGAAAAAATAGAAGAATATTTAAGAAATAATAAGATAGACAAGCAAATAACAATTTTAGATTGCTACGATATTAGTGAGTGCACTGAAAGAATTAAGGATATTTTGGATAAACACGATAAAATATTAAACACGGGTGGAGAAAAAGAAAAAGATGAATATATAATGAATATACAAATTGCAAATTAATTAAAAAATATCACAAACATAAATAATTATTGTTTTAAAAAATATGGATAATTTTACAAGGTAAGCAAATTTGTCAATAAAGGTTTGAAAATCGCATTTGAAATGCAAGAACAATAAAGCAAACAAATGCAAAAAACTAGAAAAATATTTTGGACCAGATAATAAAAGGATTTTAATACAATAAAGGCACTAAATTGGGTAAAAACAATTGACTAATTTCTTTCAATAGTATAAGATAATAAAGTAATTAACAATATTTTTTAATATAATACTGAAAGGAGATACTATGGAAGAAAAGTATTTAGCAGCAAAAAAAATACTTGAGAAACACAATCAAACGCAATTGCTAAGTCAATATGATAGATTGTCAAGTGAAAATAAAGGGAAATTGTTAGATGAAATACTAACTTTAGATTTTGATCAAATTGAAAAATTATATAAAAATGTAAATAAAAAAATAGATTTTACAGATTCAAAAATGGAACCAGCTGAATACACAGACAAGGAAAAACTATCAAAAGAAGAATTGGATAGATATAAAGAAATTGGTGTGAATTTAATCAAAAATGGAAAGTTGGCAGCTGTTACAATGGCAGGAGGTCAGGGAACAAGACTTGGACACAGTGGACCAAAGGGAACATATGACATAGGGTTATATTCGCATAAATCTATATTTGAAGTTTTATGTGATACATTAAAAAAGTCGCAACAAGACTACGGAGAATATGTTCCATGGTATATAATGACAAGTAATGAAAATAATAAACAAACAATAGAATTTTTTGAAAAGAATAATTATTTTGGTTATCCTAAAGATAAAGTTGTATTTTTCGTGCAAGGAGAACTACCAATGGTAGATACAGACGGAAAAATACTTTTAGGAGAGGATGGACTAATAAAAAGAGCTGCAGACGGACATGGTGGAATATTCTTATCAATGAAACGAAATGGTATTATATACGACATGAAATCTAGGGGAGTAGAATGGGCATTTATTGGTGGAGTTGATAACATATTAGTAAATATGGTAGATCCTATATTTTTGGGGTTTACAGTTGATAAAAAGGTAAAGGCTGCAGGAAAAAGTGTAATAAAAGCATGTCCACAGGAAAAGGTTGGAGTTTTTTGCAAAAGAGATGGAAAGCCAAGTGTTGTGGAATATAGCGAAATTTCCAAGGAAATGGCAGAAAAAACAAATGAAAATGGTGAACTTGTTTACGGAGAGTCCCATATATTATGTAATTTGTTCAGTGTGGATGCAATAGAAAAAATAAGCCAGAATAAATTACCTTACCACAGTGCATTTAAAAAAGCCAAATTTTTGGATATGAATGGAAATTTAGTTACAAACAACAAACCAAACGCATACAAATTTGAGGCATTTTTGTTTGATGCGTTTGAAACACTGGATAATATGGCAGTTTTTAGAGTAAAGAGGAGCGAAGAGTTTGCGCCTGTAAAAAATGCAGAGGGAGACGACAGCCCTGAAACAGCAAGGAAACTATACAAGGAATTTCATAAAATAAAATAGAATGAACTAAAATTTTTATTTTACTATAATTATACAAATAAGCCGGAGTTTTCAACTTATATTCTGCAAAACAAAAATCGCTGTAAAACAAATATAAAAAAATCATAAAGACGAACGGTTTATAAGTAAATCCGTATAAAAAACTTAAAATATAAAAGGAAAATATATGATTATAATGATTAATTATATAAATTTATAAACATATTATTGTGAGGGAACAAAGTATGGGATATTTAGAAAAATATAATAGTTGGCTAAATGATAAAGCCATAGATGAAGAAACAAAAAAAGAGTTAATAGCAATAAGCGAAGATAAAAGTGAGTTAGAAGATAGATTTTACAAAGACCTGGAATTTGGAACAGCAGGGCTAAGAGGTGTAATAGGCAATGGTAGTAATAGAATGAACAAGTACACGGTTACTAAAGCTACCCAAGGACTAGCTAATTACATAAATAAGAATAATCCGCAAAATAAGGGCGTTGCAATAGCATATGATTCTAGACATATGTCTAAGGAGTTTAGTGAGTTTACAGCACTTTGCCTTAATGCAAACGGAATAAAAACATATGTGTTTGAAAGTTTAAGACCAGTTCCTGAATTATCTTTTACTGTAAGACAATTAAATTGCATAGCAGGAATTATGATAACAGCTAGCCATAATCCTCCAAAATACAACGGGTACAAGGTGTATTGGGAAGATGGAGCACAAATAGTTCCACCACATGATAAAGGAATAATTGAAGAAGTAAATGCCATAGAAGATTTCTCTAAAATAAAGTCTATTACAAAAGAAGAGGCAATACAAAAAGGTTTGTATAATATTATAGGCAAAGAAATTGATGACAAATTTATAGATACTTTAAAAAAATTAGTATTAAATCCAGAAACAATAAAAAGAATGCAAAAAGACATTAATATAGTATATACACCACTTCATGGAGCTGGAAACATGCCAGTACAACGCATACTAAAAGAACTTGGTTTTGAAAATGTATATGTGGTTCCAGAACAGGAAATGCCAAATGGAGATTTTCCAACCGTAAGCTATCCAAACCCAGAAGATCCAAATGCGTTTAAATTAGCATTGGAATTAGCAAAAAAAGTAAATGCAGATGTTGTGCTTGCAAATGACCCAGATGCAGACAGATTGGGAGTATACGCAAAAGATTCTAAAACTGGAGAATATCGCTCTTTTTCGGGAAATATGTCTGCCTTGCTAATAGCAGAGTATGAATTATCTCAGAAAAAAGAGAGAGGACTAATTCCTTCAAATGCTGCTATAATAAAGACAATAGTATCTTCTAATTTAACAGATGCAATTGCAAGAGAATATAACCTAAAAGTAATAGAGGTACTAACTGGATTTAAATATATTGGAGAGCAAATTCGATTATTTGAACAAACAAATAAAAATACATATATGTTTGGATTTGAGGAGAGCTATGGTTGTTTAATTGGCACTCACGCAAGAGATAAAGATGGAATTTCAGCTGTAATGGCATTATGTGAGGCAGCAGCCTACTACAAAGAAAAAGGCTATACATTATGGGATCAAATGATAAATATATATGAAAAATACGGCTACTACAAGGAATATACCGTGGCTGTAACAAGAGAAGGCATTAGCGGAGCTGAAGAAATAAAAAATATAATGGAGAATATGAGACACGAAACACCGGAAATGCTAGGAAAATACAAGGTTATAGAATTCAGAGATTACAAAGCTGACATCGTAAAAAACAATGAAACTGGCAAGACACACACAACAGGACTTCCAAATTCAAATGTATTATATTATGTATTGGAAAATGATGCATGGTGTTGCGTAAGACCATCAGGAACAGAACCAAAAATTAAATTCTACATTGGAGTAAAGGGAAAAACAGAAGAGGAAGCAAATGCACAAATAAAGGAACTTGCAGAAGTTATGGAGGAAAAAACAAAAATATAGAGGAGAAATTACATGAACCATATACTGAGCTACATGAGAAGAGCTGTAGAGGATTATAACATGATAGAGGAAGGAGACAAAATTGCCGTAGCACTGTCTGGGGGTAAAGATTCCATTACAATGCTAAAGGCACTAAAAAGTATGCAGTTCTTCTATCCTAAAAAATTTGAATTAATTGCAATTAGTGTCAATCCAGGCTTTGAATTTTTTGATTCGGAATTTTTAAAAGGAGTTTGCCAGGAGATTGGAGTAGAATTTTTCGAAGAAAAGTACGACATTAGTAAAATAGTTTTTGAAGATAGAAAAGAAAAAAATCCATGTTCTTTATGTGCAAATTTACGTAGAGGAATTTTAAACAGTGTAGCAAGAAGAGAACACTGTAATAAAATAGCACTAGGGCATAATTTAGACGATGCCTTAGAAACTTTTTTAATGAATTTATTTTTTGCTGGAAGTATTAATACATTTGCACCGGTAAGCTACATGGATAGGTCTGGAATAACTGTTATAAGGCCAATAATTTACGTACCGGAAAAAGAAATAAAAAGATATATAAAAAGGTCATGTACCAAAATAATGCCAAAAGTATGTCCAATGGATGGTAAATCAACAAGAGAATATGTAAAAGAATTAATAACTACAATTTCTGTAAGAAATCCACATGTAAAGGCAAACATTATAGGAGCAATAAAAAGAAACAATATAAATGGCTGGAAGGATACAACAAGAAGAATATAAATTTTAATTGACATAATTTAAATACAATGGTATTATTATAAAGGAAAACATATGTGTCTATAGCTCAGTAGGATAGAGCGCTCCCCTCCTAAGGGAGAGGTCGGGGGTTCGATTCCCTTTAGGCACACCAATGAACAGGAAATTGCTAAAGAAAACTAGGTAGGATAAAAAACAATTGTAGGGGAATCGAAAAGGAGGAAAAGAAAAATGTCCTGTGGACATTTTTCCCGACGCGGCTCGGCGATTCCCTTTAGGTACACCAAATTTAAGGAGAATAGATAAGTTAAGGCAAACATTTCTTAAAAAATCAGATTAAAACTTATCTATTTTAATCTATCTTTATCTTTCTTTTCTGATAGCTTTAGTTGTTGTTCTTTTTCTTTCTCTAGGTCTTTTACACTTTTTTCTGGAGTAGGTAAATCCTCTGGCATTGTACCGCCCAATTCTTTTATGGTTCTCCTTACGGCTTTTCCTACATAATTATGAGTGGCACAAGCTAAATCCTCGTTGTTAATTTTTGACTTTTTTAATTTGGCTTCTGTTTGAGTTATACGGAAGATATTAGCACCCAGCTCTTCACTACCCATGTAATCTAATATTTCTTGACCGTTTTTTCAAACCTTTTCTGGTTTTTATTTGTTGAGCAGTTTCATTGTATAATCCTAGATAACCCGCATTATTAAATTTACCGAAGTTTTCTACGCCTGATTTTTGAGCAATATCTGATAAAGCTCGATTTCTTTTTTTAGCTAAGTTTCTATCATAAATTCTTTTATCATCTTCTGATAATTCTAGGTATTCTTGTTCTGTTAATTCACGTTCTCTAGTTTTAACTGCAAAATAAGTTTGAGCTAAAGCAACAGCTTTTTTTCGTGGACTACCATTTTGAGCTATCAAGTAGCAAGCATAACGTGTTAATTTGTAATCATAATCTTCGCTATATTTTATAGCACCATTAGGCAAATCAAACGTTTTTCCCTCTTGGGAAAAATGCTCTGTGGCAAGGCTTCCAGAGTTTTTACAAGAAATTTTAGCTTTTTCAATTACAGCCTTAAATTTATCCCAACTAGAATATTCTAAAGATAGCATTAACTCTCTTCCATACCAATATTCATTTCCAGTTTCATCTATATGTTTAATATCCTCAAATGTTTTTTCTGTTGTTTTAATTAATTCATTTTCACTCATAACTACTCCTTTGATTTGTTGTTTCTTGATAAAAATCGTCAATTTTACATCTCCGACAACCACATTATAAAACAAAAGTTTGGATCTGTCAAACTTTTTCAAACAAGAAAATTTAGAAAGGCAAAACAAAATAAAAACACAACCGGTACATAAAAGGAAAATGGGTGAAATAGAAAAATATTTTAATAGGATTGTACATTTTTGTTAAGGGTATTAGCAATTTTAACCAGTAGACAGATTTCGGATAATAATGTATAATTCTAGTACAAAGGAGAAAAG
>CAZXVQ010000028.1:0-10387 GCA_964644295.1 uncultured Clostridium sp. | reverse complement strand
CGACCTTCGGGTTATGAGCCCGACGAGCTGCCAACTGCTCCACCCCGCGATATATGAACAATTTTTATTATACTCTCTTCTAACGCCAATGTCAACACTTTTTCAAAAAAAGCACTCGTAACATTTTCAAAAAACGCGCAAGTCAAGCTCGTAACTGAAATACCACATTTCTAAAAATTTCCAACCTTCAATCTTCAATTATCACAAAAAGTTTAGTGTTTACACAAACTTTTTGATGTTCTCACAAAGTAAAATTGCTCATATAAATTTTTCATTATTTTACCGTTATCATATCCTTTAAGCCCTCGAATTTGCTGTCCCCAATTCCCGGGACATTTTTTATTTCCTCAATATCTGTAAATTTCCCATTTTCTGTGCGGTATGCAACTATTTTATTTGCCGTGGCTTCTCCTATGCCTGGTAATTCTTGTAACTCTTCGGCTGATGCTGTGTTTATGTTTATTATTTCCTGTGCACTTTCAGATATAGTTCCTTCTCCTGTTGTTACGTACTGTTCTACTTCTTCGTCATTTTTATTTGGCACATATACTTTTTCTCCATCGCTTAGTACATATGCCAAATTTATTCTGTTTAGGTCTGCTTCATTTGTCTGTCCACCTGCCGCTTCTATTGCATCTACTATTCTGGCGCCTTCGTTAAGTACCACCACGCCACAATAGTTTACCTCTCCCGTTATGTGTACTACTATTGTGTTTATAACATTTTCTTCTTTTTCTTGATTATCGTCTGTTTCTGCTTCTTCGTAATATACGTATTCATCTGTTTTTGCAGTTTTATATATGTAAATTCCTATTGTCAAAATCCCTATAATTAATAATGCAATTATCCCAATTTTTATTTTAAAATCGATGTTTTTCACACTTTTTCCTCCTTATTTTTATTTGAAAATAATTTTTAATTCTCTGCATAAATTTTCAGCAACTGAATAATGGTTTAAAGATTAATACCGTGTGGAATTTCAGAAAACCATCATCACACAATAATTTGCGGTATATGTCGATATTTTTTTATTGCTTTTTTGCGTGTTTTAATATATTATATACATACATTTTTATCGGGAGTTTTTAATGAAAAAATATAATTTTATAAGAAAAGTATTTATTGTTTTTATATTGATTACCATTATTTGTAACGTTTTTGTTATAAATAGTTTTGCTACAAGTGATTCATCTGTTTCTGATTCTGTAACAAGTGGAGCAAGTGCAAGCGTTCTTAGTACTTATTCACCATCCTGTTTGCTTATGGATGCCACTTCTGGCAGTGTTTTGTATAGTAAAAATGCTAATACTAAAATGTATCCTGCAAGTACAACTAAAATAATGACTGCTATTTTGACTTTGGAGAATTGTAGCCTTTCTGATGTTGCCGTTGCAAGTCATAATGCTATATTTTCTATTCCCTCGGGATATTCTATTGCAAATATTCAAGAAGGTGAGGAACTTACAATTGAGCAATTGTTAAATGTTCTTTTAATTCCTTCTGCAAACGATGCAGCAATTGTACTTGCCGAACATATTGCAGGTTCTGTCGAGGCTTTTGCAGATATGATGAATGCTAGAGCTTTGGAGCTTGGTTGCAAAAATACTCATTTTGTAAATCCTAATGGTATTCATGATGAAAATCATTATTCCACTGCCTATGATTTGGCTTTAATGGGTCAATATGCAATGGGGTTTGATACATTTAGAGAGATTGTTGCTAAAACTTCATATTCCTTGCCTCAAACAAATAAATACGATAAAGACGATAGATTGTTTGTTACTACCAATGTACTTCTTAGAAAAAATTATAGTTCTTCTCCAACAAATTATTATTACGAGTACGCTACTGGTGCCAAAACTGGCTATACGGATGCTGCTAAGAACTGTATTGTTGCTACTGCTACGAAGGATGATATTTCGCTTATTGTTGTTGTTCTTGGCGCAGGCACGACTGATGATGGAATAAGCGAGCGCGCACTTGACTGCAAAAGGCTTTTTGAGTATGGGTTTAATAATTTTTCCATGACGCAGATTGCCTCTCAAAATAGTGCTGCAACGCAAATTACTGTAAAAGGTGCGACACAGGAAACCGAGAATTTGGATTTGCTATATTCTGAGGATATTGTTGCTTTGCTTCCTTCTGATTATGATGTAGACTCTTTAGAAGGTACAGTTGAGCTTTCTGATGGCATTTCTGCACCAATCGCTGAGGGTACTAATTTGGGAACTATTACATATACCATAGATGATGTGGAATATTCTTGTGCCTTAGTTGCGGCTTCTACTGTTTATAAATCTAATTTTACCAAAACCTTGATGGAGTTGCTGCTATTAATTGTATTTTTAATATTGTTTTCTAAATTTTTAAAATTTAAGAATAGAAGGTCAAAAGCTAAAAATAAGCGAAAAAGCAAGCAGCATAAAACCAATATTAATAATTATTATCCAAGTTATAGGAGATAATCGTTCGACTAATTTCTACAAATTTTGCACATAATAAAATAGGGGTATATTTTAAATTAACCCCTATTTTACTTTTATTCACCTGTTCCAAATAACTCTTCCACAAGTTTTGCTGTTTCTTTAGAGTTTGCAACATATATTGAAACTCCATTGCACATTTCCACATCTCCTGGAAGCATTCCTGTTTTTATGTTTTCCGTGTCAAAGCTTACTGCATATGGCACATATGATTTTAACATTGATAAATCCATGTTTGTTGTAACGTTTTGGCTCATTACGTCTATTATTTGTTTTAGCTTAAATATGTTTTGTGGTTTTAATGTTTGTTTTAATGTGGCGATTATAAATTCCCTTTGTGTTCTCATTCTTCCCAAATCCTGCTGTCCATAAGAATATGGATATGTTGAGCCATCATCGTTATGTCTAAATCGTAATAATTGTTCTGCTTTTTCTCCATCTATTAGTTGTTCTCCCGCTTTTAGATGTATATATAAATCCTGCGTAGAGTCTTCGTAGTCCATGTCTATTGGAACATCAAATACTACTCCACCAATTGCATCTACCAATTTTATTAAGGCATCTGTATCTATTATTACATAGTTCTCAAGGTCTAGCCCTGTTAAATTGTTAATTCTATCTATTGCATCTGGAATGTTTGTCCCATTTCTAAATACTGTATTTATTTTGTAGCTTGCTATATAGTTTTGAGATGCAGTAGTTCTGTCTTGTTTTCCTACATATGTGTCTCTTGGTATAGACATAATAGACGCCTCTTGGGTTTTGGGATTATATGATGCAACCATAATAGTGTCTGCTAATTTATAGTCGTCTACACCACTTATTCCCATTATTAGCACTTGTATGGGCTCTAAATTTTCCAATGTCTCCGAGTCTTCTCCCAGAAGTGTTGCAAGAACTCCTGTCATTCCGCCTCCATTTTCGTACGTTCTGTACCCTATTAGTGCTCCACCCGCCAATACTGCTAGGCACAGTAGCGCCACAACAACTCTCTTTACTTTTCTAACTGTTTTTACTTTCTTTTTTACTTTGCCCGTTTGCTCGCAATTTTCTTTACTACTTTCTTTTTTTGATACTTTCTTATTATTTTCTTCTACTTTGGAATGTTTTCCTCTTGCCTTATCATATGTTTCCTTATTTTTCCCCAATTAACTCACTCCCCGAATTTTTATCTTATTTAGTATATCAAACATAACTCTATATTTCAAGGAAATTTGCAAATTATTATACTTAATTCCACTTTGTTTTATTTGATTTTGCAATATTGTACCTTTCTCCTGCCTGCTAGAAAAGCAAGTTTAACACAATGTTGTTATTATATAATGCACTTCCTATTGTTGATCTTACTATTGCTTCAATTGCAAAATTGTCTGGCCATGCAACGCTTACAAGTGATATAACTCCCAATACTATAAATATAATTACCATTCCCTCAACAAAACCATACAGCATTCCCCCTGCTCTATCTATTTGTTTTAATATTGGTAATCTTGTTATTTGTTGTGCAAATATGCCTATTATGAATAATATAAGTCTTACTGCTATGAATATTGCTAATCCAGAACCCACGTTTATAATTGTATCTGTTGTAGTTACTGCTGTTTGCTCTACTATGTTGTTTTTTGTTTCAGCTGTTGCATTTTCTATTTCATTGTTTATATTTTGAATTATTGTTTCTGGCAAGTTTTCTGAGGCATTATCGCTCTCGACTTCATCACTTGAAAATGTGCTTATTATGGTCTTTTGTATAGTTTCTTCTATTTCAGTATTTTCTTTAACAAATTTTGCAACTGGCTTGTACAATGAAAATGCTAAAATTAGCGCTACTCCAAAAGATACAAGCTTTATTATACTTCCAGTAAATCCTCTTTTGTATCCCGATACTATAAATATAATTAGCATCGCTATAATTATTAAATCCACTATAATTCCCATATTTTTTGTCCTTCCTTCCCGGTATTATTTTTAAAATTTTACTATTTCGATTTTGTCTCTATAAATAATTCCTGCTATTTCGTCCGTGATTACTAACCCTCTTATTTCTCTGCTAGATGTGTATTTTTTTATAAGCCAACCATTTGTATCTATGAAGTGTATTTCTGAACCCAGATTTATAGCAATTTTTCCTCCGCAACTGTATAGCTCCTTTGTAACTCCATAAAATTTGTACATACATTCTTTTTGTGATGTTGTATTAATAAGCTTTACTGTTGTTAGAGTATTTAGAAGTCCCTCACTTGTTTCTACATTTTTTATTGCAAAGTTGTTAAGCTCTATACTTGCAAATGTGATGTTTTCTTGTGTTGTATCTATGTCTGCAATTTTTGTATCTTGCCCATCTTTTATTACATGTATTGAATCATCATAAAGGCATACTAATCTCGAATTATTTTGATATTTTACATTTAAAATCAAACTATCAGAAGGTGCATTGTATGTGCAAACTATTGCATCTGTTGGCTGGGTTTTCGCTTTTTCTATTGATATTATCTTTATATTAGATTGAATTAAGGTTCCGCTTGTGTTTACTTCTGCAAACCCTAGATATTTGTTGTCATTAGATATGCTAGAATCTATTGCAATTGTATATGATAAATGCGTTTTAAGCAATTCGTTTCCATCTGCGTCAAATACAATAATAACAGATTTGTCTGCCGTGCCAGATAGTATTACTGATGTGTAGCCATTATCGTTTACGCTTATCCTTGATATATTCCCTTCCAAATCTTTTTCCCATTTTACCGCATTATCTGCAATTAAGTAGATTTTAGAAGAATTTTGCTCTGCAAGTACCAAATATTTGCCTGTATTACATGTAAGCGGGTCGCTTATTTCAACTCTAATTTCCGCTTCCCTTTTGCCTGATGAACCATATATTTCTAATGTATTGTTTTTTAGAATACAAATATACTTAGAAAATGCAAAAATATTTGATTGGTCATAGTTTTCTACCGTTATGTATTTTAGGTCATTTTCTTCTACGTCTTTTTGCAAAATATTCTCATCCAAAAAATTTCTAAATTCTTCATTTGATGCGTAAACAAAATACATTATAATTAAAACAAGTATTAGTAAAAGCAATATTCCTATTCCGATTATCTTCCTTTTATTAACTGTTCTCGTATGTTTTTTATCAAAATACAATATCTCAGCATTATCTTTTTTTGATTTCATCCTTATTATCCCTTCCAAATTCCACTATATAATTTATACCAGTTTTATAAATAATTTGCAATACTTTTTACATGGCATTATTAAGTTTATTATCTTGCTGTTTTTCTACTTTTGTTACAAATAGCAGAATTATTTGACTTATTCCAATTACTCCAAACAACGGATACAGTATTTCCACCAAATTTCCAAATCCCATGTACGAAATTGGTATTGCCATAAGACAAATTGCAAGACTTGCAAGCCTGTATTTCTTGCTGTCTTTTAAATTTTCCAAAGCAGCATATCCAGAGGCAATTGCGGATGTAAATATTGCAGAAACTATAGCAACTGAATAAAGTATTTTTTCATTTTTTGAATATGTTGTCAATATTGAAAGTATTGGAATTTCTATGTTTGCAATGTCAATTCTTGTTGTATTTAATATTTTAAATATGCAAACTATCAAAATAAAAATTATAAGCCCTGAAATAGCAGTTATTATTTTTCCTTCACGTTCGTTTTCCACGCATTTATTTAATGAAATTACTATTGGTATAAGTGTTATGCTATTATAACTTGCATATATTGTAGCGCTTACTAGTATTTTAAGAATATTTACATCTTGGCTCATATTGATTGGGATGTTGTCAATGTTTATGTTTTTTAGGCTTATTACCACAATAATTGCAATCATAACAGGTACCATTACTGTATTTGCTTTAATTATTCCATCTATATTTTTCATAAATAAAATGTAAATTATAATTTCTAAAATTACTGCTGTTACAATAATAGGCACTCCCATTTCTTGTTTAAAAAAGCTACAAAAGCCTGCATTCATCACCCAAAATGAAATAATTAAAAACATATTTATAATGCTTTTAATTATAAAACTCCATTTGCCTTTTGTTATTGCTACAATAAATTCGTTATTGTCTTTTATGTTGTAGCATTTTACAATTTTTAGTGCTCGATAAAGTATTATTGCTGTTAATGTTGCAGATATAGCAGCTCCCGCCATTCCAAATATTCCATACTTTGCAAAAAATACAAAGATTTCCTTTCCAGAAGCAAAACCTGCGCCTATCATTGTCCCTATTAAAACAGAAATTATCTTTATCCAATTTTTTATTCTATTCATAAAACCCCCTCATAATATTTATGAGAGGGTTTATTATTTAATTACTTTATTTTTTTCTTCTACGTATTTGCCATACTACAATTCCTGTTATAAGTATTGCTATTGGTAGGGCTGTAATTATAACTCTAATTATTAAATCTTCTTGTGCAGTCGCTGTGTATGTAATTACGCCTGTATCTTTTCTAATTGTTAGGTTGTCTGTTCTTTCTGACAAATATGATACAGAATTAATTACTAAATCTTTATTGTTGTAAAATCCTATTGCCATTACTGTTTGATTACTGCTAGAGCCATTTAACGCAACTGTTAAGTCGCTTGCAAATATACTATTGGCAAACAATACAAGCTTTGAAGTTACACTTTGACCATCTTCTGTTTCCATAGTCTTTGTTGCAATTGTTCCTAATGTTTCATATGAGGCATCTTCACTACTTCCTGTTTGTACGTTTGTAAGATATGAAGTTGATGTAGATGTTATTAAATTTTCTACTGTTACACCTAGGCTTTCTAATTCTTCGTCTGATACGAAGTCTATTTTTCCAGAATTCATTAGTGCAACTGCTCCATCAGATGCAATATATTCAGTTATTTCTGAATAATAACTAACATCAGGTATTATGATGTTTGTATAGCCATTTATCATTCTACTTGTGCTTGATTCATAAATAATACCATCTGATACAGAAACTCCGTATAAATCTAATATTGTTTGGAAATTTGTTAAGTCAACACCTAAGTAGTTAGGGTCTATTAATGCTAATATATTTCCTCCAGCATTAATGTAATTTACAACAAGGTCTCTTTCATATTCTGTGTAATCTTCTGATGGATTCGTTATAACTAAAACGTCGCAATCCTCTGGTACACATCCAGTTACAAGCAAGTCTAAATCCTCTACTGTATTTGCCTCATTATTTAAATATTCTTGTGCAATCATAAATTCATTTGCATATTCAGCATGATTTGTTACAAAATACACTGCAGGATTTTTTTCTAGGTTAACGTCTAATATAGCATTGGTTAAAGCCTGTTCTGTTGTATCCAACTCCTCATAAGTGGTGTAATCATATGTATATAAGTCACTAATTGTAACCGCTTTCATTCTGTCTCCACATTCAACAATTATTAGGCTTGTTGCCGTTGTTCCTATACCGTATTTTAGTTGTAAATCTGTTCTTTCGGTTGCATCTTCCAATATTTCGTATGTAATATTAGAATTGGCTTTATTATATAGATTTGCAAAATCTGTAACCTCAGTGTATTCGTCCATTCCATATAGAACGATATTTGTGGCATTTGTTACACTTGCAATTTTATCTTTTGATTCCTGAGAAAGTGAATATAATTTTTCTCCGGGTTAAATCAATGTCTGCAATGTTTTGACTTCCTACAAAAACATTAAGTGCTACAACCACCGCAACTATTACTGCCATAAGTAAAATTGTTAAAAGTGTGTTACTTAGCCATTTGCCTTTTTTTATTGTATCTTTTAATTTTCCTTTCACTGCATTCTCCCTCCTACTTCACAAGTTTTCTTCGTTTCATAACAATTATAGTTAAAAGTACAAACATAACCGTTATTGATAGTAAATTTATTGTTTCTGTTATTGGAAATACTCCAGTTGTAAATGGATAAAATTTTTCCATTAACGATATTGCACTTAAATTTGATGATATATTTGGGGCAAGCCATGTTAGTATAAATCCTGCTATTGTAACTATGGCTGCAATTATTTGGTTTTCTGTTAAACTTGATATGAACATTCCAAATGATATATATGTCATAGATAATAGTAAAAAACCAAACATAGATATTAAAACATTTGGCACGTCCGGTGTTTTAAAGTAGCATAATATGCCGAAATATATAAATGTAAATAATATAGTAATTACAATTACTAATGTTGCTGCAAAGAACTTTCCAAGTGTTATTCCCACCATGCTTCTAGGGGAGGTTACTAATAATTGCTCTGTTCCATTTTTTCTTTCTTCTGCAAACATTCTCATTGTTAAAAGCGGAATAATAAATACTAGTGAGTACATTACCGCATAATAGAATACATACTGAAAGGTTATAAGTCCTTGGAAGATTGTTACTATGTAAAATAATATGCTAAACATTGCTAAAAACAATCCCACAAACACATATCCTATAGGTGATAAGAAATATGTTTTAAATTCCTTTTTTAATACTGCCCACATTATTTTTTACCTCCTTCTTTTTCTTTATTTTTCTTATGTTTTTTCTCTTGTTTCTTTTCTTCTTTTGCCTCCGCCTTTTGTTTGCTCTTTTCCTCTTTTTCTAATTCCTTTAATTTGGCATTGTTCTTTTCTTCTATTTTTCGTTCCTCTATATTTGCATCAACAAGACTTATGAACGCATCCTCTAGAGTTTTTTCTGCCTTTTTAAGTTCAAATATAGTAATATCGTTTTTTGGCAAAACATCAAATAATTGCTTACGTAAATCTATGTCAGCATTTGATTTAACCATATATTGCTTTGTTCCATCTTCATTGTCTTTAACAAAATTGCACTCAAGCATATCTGTAATTTTTTCTTTAATATTCTTCATATTATTATTTTTGTCTTCTACTGTTATTAATAGTACATTTTTTTCTTGAGTTTTCTTCTCCAAATTTTCTGGAGTATCAATTGCAATTATTTTACCTTTATTTATTATTACAACTCTTTCACATATTTGACTTACTTCTGACAAAATATGTGTACTTAAAATTACTGTACGTTTCTTTCCAAGATTTTTTATTAATTGTCTTATTTCTGTAATTTGCTTTGGATCCAAACCAACAGTTGGCTCATCCAAAATAATTACTGCAGGGTCTCCGACTAGAGCACCAGCAAGTCCAACTCTTTGCTTATATCCCCTTGATAAATTTCTTATAAGCTTTTTCTCTACTTCTTTTAGTCCAACTTCGTTAAGAATCTTTTCTACATGCTCTTTCCTTTCTTTTCTGGCAACGCCTTTTAATTCTGCCATGTATGTAACAAACTCTTTTACGGTTAATTCCGTATACAATGGCACTCCTTCTGGCATATAGCCAATTTGCTTTTTTGCACGTGTAGGCTTTTTTAATACATCAAAGCCATTTACTTCTATGGTACCTTCTGTTGGTTCAATAAAGCCTGTAATCATGTTCATTGTAGTACTTTTGCCGGCTCCGTTTGGGCCTAAAAAGCCAACTACTTCTCCGTCTTTTACAGTGAAACTAATATTGTCAACTGCAACAAAACTCCCATACTTTTTGGTGACATTTTTTACTTCTATCACTTGCTTTTCCTCCAATCTTTTATTTCCCTAAGTTTTTACACCAACATATTATCACTATAATTTTTTTCGTGCAACACTTTTTTTACAATTCACACAGAATTCACATTATAACATTCGTTTATTTTAAAAGTTTTTTATTGACATTGCTCCAAATTCGTGCTATTATAGTATTTGTTCAATAAAAAGCAACCATTTTAAATAAATGGGTCAGTAGCTCAGTTGGATAGAGCACAGGCCTTCTAAGCCTGGGGTCGGGGGTTCGAATCCCTTCTGGCTCACCAAAAAAAATAGTTCCTAAACGAAGTTTAGGGGCTACTTTTTTT
>CAZXVQ010000027.1:0-11125 GCA_964644295.1 uncultured Clostridium sp. | reverse complement strand
GTAAAGGTAGAAAAAACAGACAACAAAAACGAGGTAAAATTAGAATTTAGAATTGAGGCAAAAAAGTTTGATGAAGCAATAATAAAGGTATATAATAAAAGCGCAAAATATTTTAATATACCAGGATTTAGAAAAGGAAAAGCTCCATTTAACATAGTAGAAAGAATGTATGGAGACGAGATTTTTTATGAGGATGCTTTTAACGAATTAGTCCCAGCCATATATGAGAAAGAAATAGAAGAAAATAAAATTGAAGCAGTTAGCAAGCCAGATATTCATGTTGTAACCATGAAAAAAGGAGAAGACTTAGTGTTTACAGCTACTGTTCAAACAAAGCCAATATTTGAACTAGGAAAATACAAGGGAATTGATTTAAAGAAAATAGAATATCCTGTAACTGACGAAGATGTAGAACATGAATTAGGTCACATGCAAGAAAGAAATGCAAGAAGTGTTACAGTGGAGGATAGACCTGTAAAAGATAAAGATATAGCTGTAATAGACTTTGAAGGTTTTGTTGATGGTAAAGCCTTTGAAGGTGGAAAAGCAGAAATGCATGAATTAGAAATAGGAAGTAAAACATTTATACCAGGCTTTGAGGAACAAATTATTGGTATGAAACCAGAAGAAGAAAAAGATATAGTAGTTAAATTCCCAGAGGATTACTTCTCTAAGGATTTAGCTGGAAAAGACGCAACATTTAAGGTAAAATTGCATGAAATAAAAGAAAAGAAAATGCCAGTACTAGATGACGAATTTGCAAAAGATGTTTCTGAATTTGACACACTAGCAGAGTTAAAGGCAAGCATAAAAGAAAAGCAAGAAGCACAAAATAAAGATAGGGAAAAGCATGAAACAGAAAACCTTGCTTTAGAGACAGTTGCCAACAACACTAAAATCGATATTCCTTCTGGAATGATAGATGCAGAAATTGATGCAATGATAAGAGATTTAGAGCAACAACTTTCATATCAAGGAATAGGACTAGAGCAATACCTAAAAATGGTTAATAAAACTAGAAAAGATATAGAAGAAAATTATCGCACTCAAGCAGATAAGAATGTAAGAGCAAGACTAGTTTTAGAAGCAATAATAAAGGCTGAAAATCTAGAATCAACTGATGAAGAAGTTGAAAATAAAATAAAAGAAATGGCTACAAGCTATGGAAAAAAAGAAGAAGAATTAAACAAAAACGAAGCATTAAAAGAATATATTGTCAATAATATAAAAACAGAAAAAGCAATAGAATTAATTATAAAAAATGCAAAAATTAAGAAATAAAAAACTGAAATAGTTAGGGGGTCATATTATATAAATAATATTATTGTGCTCTCTAACTATTTGTTTTATAAAAAGCACATTCTATATACTAAATTATGTATTTACTATTTGTATTTAATAGTATTAAAAAATATATTAGCAAATAATATTTGCAAGTATAAAATTAATTATAAAATTAGGAGGAAATTTATTATGATAGAAAAAGACAGTCTAATTCCATATGTTATAGAGCAAACAGCTCGTGGAGAAAGATCATACGATATTTTTTCAAGATTATTAAAAGACAGAATTATATTTTTAGGAGAAGATGTAAATGCAACATCTGCAGGATTAGTTGTTGCTCAATTATTGTTCCTAGAATCTGAGGATCCAGATAAAGAAATAAGCCTTTATCTAAATACACCAGGTGGATCTATTACAGATGGAATGGCAATTGTAGATACCATGAATTATATTAAATGCCCAGTTTCTACAATATGTGTTGGCTTAGCAGCAAGTATGGGGTCTGTATTATTAGCATCTGGAGAAAAGGGTAAAAGATTTGCAACGCCAAATTCAGAAATATTAATTCATCAACCATTAATTGGTGGTGGCGGACTATCTGGTCAAACAACAGAAATAAAAATACACGCAGACCATATGGTAAAAACAAGAGAAAAATTAAATAAGATTTTAAGTGATAGAACTGGTCAACCAATTGAGACAATTAATAAAGACACAGAAAGAGACAACTACATGACAGCTAAGCAAGCATTAGAATATGGACTAATAGATGGAATAATGGAAAAAAGACAATAGGCCCAAAAAACTAAATAAAAAGGAGAAAACTATGCCAAAGGGAGAAAAAGTTAAGGCGATTAAATGCTCATTTTGTGGAAAAAGCCAAGAGGAAGTTGAAAGAATAATTGCAGGACCTGGGGTATTTATATGTGATGAATGTATAAAGGTTTGTAGCAATATTATAGAAAACGATTTATATGAAGATAGCGAGCTTGTATGTGATACAGACGAAAGCTCTGATTTACCAAAGCCAGAAGAAATTAAAAAAATATTAGACGAATATGTTATAGGACAAGACAATGCCAAAAAAACATTGGCAGTTGCAGTATACAATCATTATAAAAGAATAAACACTACGAAAAAGAGCAAAGACAAAGATGATGTTGAAATACAAAAAAGTAACATACTATTATTAGGACCAACTGGTTGTGGCAAAACTTTGTTAGCACAAACACTTGCCAGAATATTAGAGGTACCATTTGCTATAGCAGATGCAACAACATTAACAGAAGCTGGTTATGTAGGAGAGGATGTTGAAAATATTCTACTAAAATTAATACAGGCAGCAGATTACAATATAGAAAAAGCCGAAAGAGGCATAATATATATAGATGAAATTGACAAAATATCTAGAAAATCAGAAAATCCATCTATAACTAGAGATGTAAGCGGAGAAGGAGTTCAGCAAGCACTTCTTAAAATAATAGAAGGAACAGTAGCATCTGTTCCACCTCAAGGTGGAAGAAAGCATCCTCATCAAGACTTCTTGCAAATTAACACACAAAACATATTATTTATTTGCGGAGGAGCTTTTGACGGACTAGAAAAAATTATTAAGGAAAGAGTTAATAAAAAGACTATAGGGTTTGGAGCTTCAATATCAAGTAGCAAGGAAAAAAGTAAATATGAAATATTTGATTCATTGCTACCACAGGACCTATTAAAATTTGGGTTAATTCCAGAATTTATTGGAAGATTGCCAATAATTACAACTCTTAAAGAATTAGACAAAGAAGCACTTATAAGAATTATAACAGAACCAAAGAATTCATTAGTAAAGCAATACAAAAAGTTATTCCAGTATGATAATGTGGAACTGGAGTTTGAGCCAGAAGCATTGGAATTAATAGTGGATAAGGCAATAGAAAGAAAAACTGGAGCAAGAGGGTTAAGAGCAATAGTCGAAGACATAATGAGAGATATTATGTTTGAGATACCTTCAAATCCAAAAATAGAAAAATGTATAATAACAAGCCAAACTGTAAAAGGTGCAGAACCACCTAAAATTATTATTAATAGCAATAGAGAAGTTCCTAAAAGAATAAAACCTAACAGAACAGCAACAGCCAGAAAAACGGGAACGGCATAGAATATGGAGTAATATTTGAACAATAAAAGGGGGATAAAAGTAAATGGAAGAAAATAAAAAAGATTATAGTAAAACATTAAATTTGCCTAAAACAGATTTCCCAATGAGGGCAAGCCTGCCAGAAAATGAACCCAAAGTGCAGAAAGAAATATTTGATAATGGACTATACGAAGAAGTATTAAAGAAAAATGAAGGACACACACACTTTGTTTTACATGATGGACCTCCATATGCAAATGGAGAAATACATGCAGGACATGCCCTAAATAAAATTCTAAAAGACACGATAGTAAGGTATAAATCAATGAAGGGATATTATGCCCCTTTTGTACCTGGATATGATACACATGGCATGCCAACAGAAAAGAAGGCAATCGAGAAATTGGGATTAGATAGAAGTAAAATTCCAGTAACACAATTTAGAGATACGTGTAAAGATTTTACGACTCAATATAAAGATATTCAAACAGAGGGATTTAAAAGATTAGGCGTTTTAGCAGACTGGGATAACCCATATATAACTTACGATCCTAATATGGAGGCTAGACAAATTGGTGTATTTGGAGATATGTACAAGAAAGGATACATATATAAAGGTTTAAAACCTGTTTACTGGTGTACTGATTGCGAAACAGCACTAGCAGAGGCTGAAATAGAATACAAAGACGTAACAGGCACATCAATATATGTAAAATTCCCTGTTGAAGAAAGCAAAGGATTATTTAACAAAACAAATACTTACTTTGTAATTTGGACAACAACTCCATGGACTTTACCTGGAAATATGGGAATAACAATAGGACCAGATTTTAAGTACAGTCTTGTAGATATTGGAAAAGAAAAACTAATAATTGCTACAGAGCTGGTAGATAAAGTAATGAAACTGGCAGAAATAGAAAATTATAAAACTGTAAAAACTTTTAAAGGCTCAGAATTAGAGGGAGTTTTGTGCAAGCATCCTTTCCTAGATAGAACATCTAAAGTTGTACTTGGAAGTGAAACAACAGTAAATGTTGTATTAGATGAAGGTACAGGTGCTGTTCATACTGCACCGGGATATGGTAAAGAGGACTATTTGCAAGGGCTAAAAGACAATCTAGAAATAAAAGTGGCAGTTAATGATAAGGGAATCCAAACAGAAGAGGCAGGCCCATTTGCTGGAATGTTCTATGCAAAATCTAATAAAGAAATAACAAAGTGGCTAGAAGAAAATGGATATTTATTAAAATCAGTCCCAATATCGCACTCATATCCACATTGTTGGAGATGCAAAAAACCAATTATATTTAGGGCTACAGACCAATGGTTTGCATCAGTAGATGGATTTAGAACAGAAGTATTAGAGGCAATAAAAACAGTAAAATGGCATCCAACATGGGGAGAAGACAGAATATCGGAAATGATAAAAGGAAGAAACGACTGGTGCATATCTAGACAACGTACGTGGGGAGTACCATTGCCAATCTTTTATTGTGAAGATTGCAATGAACCATATGTAACCGAAGAGTCTATAAGTAAAATACAAGACATATTTAGAAAAAATGGCTCAAATGCTTGGTGGGCATGGACAGCAGAACAGCTTATGCCTGCAAATGCAAAGTGCAATAAATGTGGATGTACACATTTTAAAAAAGAAACAGATATAATGGATGTTTGGTTTGACTCTGGTTCTACACACCAAAGCGTTTTAGTAGAAAGAGGATTAGATTATCCTGCAGATTTATACCTAGAAGGAAATGATCAATACAGAGGATGGTTTCAATCGTCTCTACTTACATCTGTTGCAACAAAAGGAATTGCACCATACAAAGAGGTTTTATGCTGTGGATTCGTTGTGGATGGTCAAGGAAGAAAAATGTCTAAGAGTCTTGGAAATGGCGTATCTCCAATAGATGTATCTAAAAAATTTGGAGCAGACATATTAAGATTATGGGCATTATCATCAGACTATTCAATGGATGTTAACCTGTCTGAAGACATATTAAAAGGAATATCTGATGTATACAGAAAAATTAGAAATACAGCAAGATTTATTTTAGGAAATACATATGACTATGACCCAGAAAAACCGGTCGCATATGAAGATTTACAAGAAATAGATAAATGGGCACTAACAAGGCTAAATAAATTAATAAAAGATTGCACAGCAGATTATGAACAATACAATTTTGGAAATTGCTATCATGACGTAAATCAATTTTGCGTGGTAGACATGAGTAGTTTTTACCTAGACATAATAAAAAGCAGATTATACACTGAAAAACCAGACTCATTAAATAGAAGAGCTGCACAAACAACCATGTACTATATTCTAAATGCTTTGGTAAAAATACTAACACCTATGGTATGCTTTACAGCAGAAGAAATATGGAAAGCAATGAAACACACAGCAGATGAAAATGTAAAAAGTCCAATGCTAACGAGTTATCCTGAGTCAAATGAACAATGGGAAAATAAAGAACTTGCACAAAAGTGGAAAAAGATAATAGAAGTAAAAGATATTGTAGCAAAAGACTTAGAAATAGCTAGAGCAAACAAGGAAATTGGAAATTCGCTAGATGCAAAAGTAACTTTATTTGCCGAGGGAGAAGAATTAAAATTCTTAAGAGAAAATCAAGAATTACTAGAAGTTGTTTTAATTGTTTCTAATTTAGAAATATTAGAAGAAAAGAGAAAAGATACAATAAAACTTGGAGTAAAAGTTGAACATGCAGAAGGAGAAAAATGCGAAAGGTGCTGGATGTATAGCAAAACAGTAGGACAAGATAAAGAAAATCCAACAATTTGTAGTAAATGTAGCGAAAATCTAAAATAGAAACCAAAGTAAAAGAGGAAAGTATGAAGAAAAGAATAAAAAATATCATATCTAATATAATTGCCATAGTAATTATATTAATTGCAGTTCTAATATATAGAAAGTATGATTTTAACTTTTATACAAAAGTAGTTAAAGAAACAGGGAAAACAGTATTTTCACGAGACTCGGATATAAAATATTCAAGCTCAAGATCTTATAAAATAGAAAATACCATGCAAAATGATGCAATGTTCTATAAAGAAATATCGGTCAAACAAAACACTGCATATAAGGTAACTTGTATGGTAAAAACAGAAAATGTCGTGGCTGATGATGCAAATCCACTAGCTGGAGCTCAAATATGTTTAAATGGAACAGAAGAACATTCTGTTGTTATATCTGGAACACAGGACTGGACGGAATTAGAATTTTTATTTAATTCTAAATGTAATGATACAGTAGAAATTGGTTTTAGATTAGGGGGAAATGCAGTTTCTGCTTCTGGAGATGCGTGGTTTTCTGACCTTTCCATAGAGGAAGGAGTTGAAGATCAAGATAGCAAGTGGAACTTTGGATGCTTTATTATTAACAACATAGATTTGACTATAGATGGACAAGAATTAAGCCTTACAATGACAAACTACGAAAAAAATCTAGTTACCAATGATATGGAAAGATTTCAAACATCTATAAAGCAAATGTCTAATGACCAAATAAATATTGAATACGAAATTATAGAAATTGATGAGCCATTAACTACTTTAACGTATGATGAAGAAACAGGATATTATATAGGCGAAAAAGACGCGTACAACCTAATAAATTCATACGTGCAAGAAGGCGAGTATGACCATATATTCGTATGTACAAATTTACCACTTGAAAGTGAACTTACATATGATGATTCAATAACCGAATGGATAGGACTTGGAAATATGATTTACATCGGAAAAGGCTTTTCAAACATTAAAATTATAGATACAGACCTTCAATATTCTAGCAGAAATAAATTCCCAGAGGAAGTATTTTTGCATGAATTTCTTCATACTTTGGAAAGAAATGCAAAAGAGTACGGCTACACTGTTCCGGCATTACATGATTATGAATTATATAATTATGAGGAAGACAAATACGAAGGATTAAAGACTTGGTATACTGCATATATGAACAAAACAATTGAATATAATGGAGAATATATAGGTCTTCCATCAGAAATATATACACTAAAACCAGTACAAGAAAGTAATTTTACATTTTCACATCAGTTAAATAAATTGGATGAACCAAAAAGTTTACTGGAAAATATACAATGTATTATAGAAAATATAAAGAAGTTGTTTGACCAAAATGCAGAAGAAGTTGAACTTCAGCTTGTAACAAATTAGTCCAAACAAATGGAAAAATACATATACAAAAATAAGGAGAAGACATTTAATATGGAACTTACGGACTTTAATTACTATTTGCCAGAGGAATTAATAGCACAAACTCCCATAAAAAAAAGAGACGAATCTAGACTAATGCTACTAAACAGAAAAACTGGAGAAGTTGAGCACAAAGTTTTTAAAGACATAATAGATTATCTAAATCCAGGAGATTGCTTGGTTAGAAACGATACAAAAGTAATACCGGCAAGATTATATGGGCAAAAAGAAACAGGTGCAAAAGTAGAGTTTGTATTATTAAAAAACATAGATGGAGATATATGGGAAGTAATGGTACGACCTGGAAATAAGCTACACCAAGGGAGCAAAGTCATATTCGGAGATGGAATGCTTACAGCAGAAATACTAGATACTTTGCAAGATGGAACAAGAAAAGTAAAATTTTATTATAAAGGAATATTCAACGAAATATTAGATGAAATTGGGCTTATGCCATTACCACCATACATACACGAAAGCTTAAAAGACAACAGTAGATATCAAACAGTGTATGCAAAATATGACGGCTCTGCTGCAGCTCCGACTGCGGGCTTACACTTTACAAATGACCTTCTAAAGAAAATAGAAGAAAAGGGGATAATAATAGCCAATGTAACACTACATGTTGGAATTGGAACATTTAGACCAGTTAAAGAAAAGAACATAGAAGATCATCATATGCACACAGAGCATTATTACATAAAACAAGAAGATGCAAACAAAATAAATTTAGCCAAAACATCTGGGCATAGAGTAATTGCGGTAGGAACTACCTCATGTAGAACCATCGAAACTGTTGCAGGTAGCGATGGACTAGTAAAGGCATGCGAGGGCGATACTGGTATATACATATATCCAGGCTACAAATTCAAATGCTTAGATGGTTTAATTACAAACTTTCACCTGCCAGAATCCACACTATTAATGCTAGTATCTGCATTTGCGGGAAGAGAAAATGTATTAAGGGCATATAATGAGGCGGTAAAAGAAAAATATAGATTTTTTAGCTTTGGAGATGCAATGTTTATCTCATAAAGGCTATAGCTTATTTAGCCCAAATTACAATTTATGTGTAATTAAAATGCAAAAAATCAACTAAAAATAAAGATGGAGTGATATATATAAATGGATAAACCAGTAGTAACATACGAATTATTACATGAGGATAGCAAAACAGGAGCCAGAAGAGGCATTGTACATACTCCACATGGAGACATACAAACACCAGTATTTATGCCTGTGGGAACACAAGCAACTGTAAAATCAATGACACCAGAAGAATTAAAACAAATAGGTGCACAAATTATTTTATCAAATACATATCATCTGTACCTAAGACCAGGAGACAAGCTTGTAAAAGAAGCAGGAGGTCTTCACAAATTTATGAACTGGGATAGACCAATTTTAACAGATTGTGGAGGTTTTCAAGTATTTAGTCTAAGTGATTTAAGAACAATATCAGAAGATGGAGTTGAATTTAAGTCACATCTAGATGGAAGTAAGCATTTCTTCTCTCCTGAAAAGGTAATGGAAATAGAAGAAAATCTAGGTGCAGATATAATAATGTCTTTTGACGAGTGTTGTCCATATCCGTCAACATATGAATATACAAAACAATCCATGGAAAGAACAACAAGATGGGCAATAAGATGTAAAAAAGCACATAAAACACAAAATCAAGGGTTGTTTGGAATTATACAAGGCGGATTTTACGAAGATTTAAGAAAACAGTCGGCAGAGGACCTAATAAAACTGGATTTTCCAGGATATGCAATAGGCGGAATAAGTGTTGGAGAACCTAAAGAAGAATTTATAAAAATGCAAAGGTATACTGCTCCTCTTATGCCAAAAGACAAGCCGAGATATTTAATGGGAGTTGGCTCGCCAGACTATCTAATAGAAGCAGCAATTTCAGGAATAGATATGTGTGATTGCGTTTTACCAACTAGAATTGCAAGGAACGGAACTGCGATGACGTGGAATGGTAAAGTTGTTATAAGAAATGCAACATATGAAAGGGACTTTTCGCCACTAGATGCTGAGTGTGACTGCTACACATGCAAAAATTATACAAGAGCCTATATAAGACATTTGGTAAAAACAAAAGAAATACTTGCAACACGATTACTTTCAATACACAATCTTTATTTCTTGACTAAATTAATGGAAAGAGTTAGAATAGAAATCGAAAACGACAATCTTATAAACTTTAGAGATGAATTTTATAAGAAATACGGATACACCAAAGAATAGGGGGAAAAATTTCATGAATTTATATGAAGAAGATACCACGCAGGCTGATAACGAAAAAACCAAGAAAATTGTAACAATACTTGCCGTTACAATAGGAATATTGCTATTGCTGTGCATTGCAATAGTTGTGTACATATATTATATACAAGCGACAGAATTAAAAGTATATATAAATGGTACGCAAGTTAGTGTGGCGGAAGACGAAGTTATTGTTACAGATGACAATATTTATATATCTATTAAGGATATGTGCGAAAAGATTGGATATACCTATAATAATGGCGAATACAAAATGAGCTACTATGAAGACAAAGACAAATGCTACTTAACTAATGGAGTAGAGACGGTCTCTTACATATTGGGGGCAGACTCTATATATAAGGTAACAAAAGAAAACAACCAAGATTATGAATATTACAGCATAGACGAACCAGTAATTTCCAACAATGAAAAGCTGTATACAACAGTCGAAGGATTAAGTCTGGGGTGCAACCTAAGCATTTCACATACAAAAAAGAGTAACACACTAACAATATACACACTTCCATATTTGTATGATTATTATTCATCTAGAATATCTGGTGCAGATGCAGACGAGACAAATTATGAAAATAAAAAAGCAATATTATATGGTATGATAATAGTAAAAAATGATAATAAAGAATATGGAGTAAAAGACCTAAACGGTGAAATAATAATAGGGCAAAAATATAGTGAAATTTCTTTTGTATCATATTCGCAGGAATTCATAGTAAAAACAGAAAATGACAAAGTAGGTATATTAACCAAAGATGCCAATACAAAAATTAAGCCTGAATATGACTCAATAAAGCAAATTAGCGATACACTTGGACTATATCTTGTATGTAACAACAACAAATATGGAATAATAAACGAAAACGAGCAGAAAATTGCATATTTAGAATATGATGAAATAGGCATAGACCAAAGTAAATTTACAAATGATGACATAGAAAACCCATACATACTATATGGGGAATGTATCCCTGTAAAGAAGAATGGAAAATGGGGAATGATTGATACTAATGGAAACGAAATATTGCCATTACAGTATGATGAATTTGGTTGTAAAACTAGTTCGGATAGCGAGCTTTCAACCAGTCCACTACTGCTTGTTCCAGAATATAAAGCTATTGTAGTAAGAAAAAATAACTTTTACGGATTATATAATTCGTCTGGAGAAGAATTAATTCCAATTGC
>CAZXVQ010000026.1:0-11182 GCA_964644295.1 uncultured Clostridium sp. | reverse complement strand
TAAATAATCCTTTGTAACTTGCTGTTTCATATTGTTTTGCTCTTTCAAATAACATTCTAAGGTTAGAAACTCTTAAGTTACCATTTGGCATTAGGCTTACATAGTTCATGTATCCTGTTTTTGTGTATATATTCCAAATCCATTCGTCAAGCGACATATACTCTTCGTCTACTCTTAGTTCTTCTAATAGCTTTAAAAACGCAATTATTTTTGCTTTTAGTTTTTCATTTACGCCACCACATTTAATGTTTGCATCTGCCTTTTCCTCACAGCTTACATTTGATGTATTTTCAGCTGTGCAATTAATATCTTTGCTTGCTTCTTGTAATGCCTCATAAAAGCTCACACTTCTATTGCACATACGAATTTCTATAAGTTCATTATCTGTAAAGTTTCCAATTGGAGAACGCATAACTGTTACAAGTGGAATATCTTGCAATGGATTATTTATTATTCTAAGTAAAGACATTACTGTTTCTATTTCTACAGACTGCAAATACTCGCCAGAGGTGTCACTATATACAGGTATTCCAAGTTCTGAAATTTCCTTTTCATATATATTTGCTATTCCTGTTACGCTTCGTAGTAAGACGCAAATATCTTTGTAGCATATGTCTCTTTGGCCTATCTTTTTCTCTATTACTTGATACTTGCTATCTATTAATTGCTTTATTTTTTCGGCTACAAATTTTGCCTCTATCACTACGTCTTCTATTCTTTCTTGTTCGTTTTTCCCATCTTTTTCATCACTATCTTGCAGGTTATTTTCATCTTGATAATCTGCATTTTGCCAAATGTCTTCATTTTCGTCATTTAAATCTATTATTTCAATTTCTGTATTTTGGTTTTGATTTGTTACATCTTCGTATTGAGCCCCTAAATTCAGGTATTCTTCTGCATTATAGTCTATATTTCCAAGATTTTTGCTCATTATATCTTCAAATACAAGGTTTGTAAAATCTAGTATGTTTTTTCTACTTCTAAAATTTTTAAATAATTGAATTTTTCTATTTTCTTCGTTTTGAGGCTCTATTTTATATGTGTTGTATTTTTCTAAAAACAATTCTGGTCTTGCCTGTCTAAACTTATATATGCTTTGTTTGACATCTCCTACCATAAAAATATTGTTGCCCTTTGACACACTTGTTAATATATATTCTTGAACAAGATTACTGTCCTGATATTCGTCTATTGCTATTTCCTCAAATTTTTCTGCATATTTCTTAGCAATTTCAGTTTTTACAATATTTCCATCTTCGTCTTTTTTTACAAGTAACTTAAGTGCCAGATGTTCCATATCATTAAAGTCCATTATATTTTTTTCTCTCTTTTTTTGATAAAATCTTAAAGAGAATTCTTGTATTATATTTTTTAACTTTGAAAGTATTTTATACATGAATGAAATGTCGTCTGCCGCTTCTTTAGATGAACATGGAATTAGGTCTTTTACTTTTTTAAATTCCTCTTTTACACTATCCCTTATTTCTTTTGCTTCGTCTTTTAAATCGTTTACAACCTTTTTGTCGTTTACCCAATTTTGTGTTTTAAGTTCTGCAACTAAGCCTGCACATTTATCCCAGTTATGCAAATTTTCTTTTACAGTTTCATATTTGAGAATGTCATCTGCAATTATTGTCGTGCTTCTTGCAAGCTCTGGAAAGGCTTGCATTTTTTTCTCTATATTTTTTAGCTTTAATATGCAATTTTCTAATATTGAATTCACATTTTCTACAATTATTTTTCCCCATGGTGTTTCAGAAAAATTGGTTTTTAAATCTTCTGCTAAGTTAAACATTTCTGTTTTTTCTTCTAGCCATTCTTCTGGAAATGGTGAGGCCTGGATATATGTGTATATGCTTAATATCAAATCCCTTAATTCTTCGTCTTTATTATATTTTGTGTATGTGTCTATTAATTCCAAAAAGTCCTCATCGCCTGAAATGTATTTTTCTTCAAATAAATCGTCTAAAACTTCTTGCTTTAATAATAATATTTCCGTACTGTCTGCAACTCTTGCGTTTGCCGATACGTCTAATTCGTAAAAGTTGTTTCTTATTAAATCTAGGCAGAATGAATCTATTGTACAAATGCTTGCTTTATTTAGAAGAACTATTTGCCTTTGCAAATTGTTATCCTCTGGATTTTCTTCTATTTTTTTATATATTGCATCTAGTACTCTTTCCCTCATTTCGCTTGCAGCAGCACTTGTAAAGGTTACTACAAGAATTTTATCTATATCCACTTTGTCTTCTATTATTTTTTGAATAATGCGCTCAACTAAAACTGCTGTTTTACCGCTTCCGGCTCCTGCAGCAACTAGTATGTTTGAACCTTTTTTAGTTATCGCATTTTTTTGTTCCTCTGTCCATTTTACTTCAGACATTTTACATTATCCTCTCATTATTTATAATTTTCGTGATTCCAATCTGTAGATTTATAAAGTTCTTTCCTTTCATTGTCTACAAATACCATGTTTTGCTTGTCGTAAACCTTCTTTTGTTCTGGAATAAACCCATGCACACAAGTATGTGGATAAATCCAAGTAAACTTGCCTATAAATGTTCCTGGAGATGTAGTACAATTAGACCCAATTCTGCTATTATCCCCTAGAATAACTCCCATTGCCTCTCTTCCAAGTCTTATTTCTTTTTTGTTTTCATCTTTTATAATAACTTCGGATTGACTAAATGCTCTATTTGCCACAATTACTCCTGAGCCCACTCTAGCATTTTTTCCAATAATAGAATCTCCAACAAATGCTAAATCTGATATTTTTGAGCCATCTCTCATAATAGTATGCTTTACCTCTGAGCTAAAGCCAATTACGCAATTATCTCCTAAAATTGTTCCTGGTCTTATATAAGCATTATATAAGATTTGGCAATTTTTGCCGATATATACCGGTCCTTGTATTATACAGCCTGACTGAATTTTTGTTCCTTCTCCTATATATACATTCCCCAATATTTGTACGTTTTCTTGTATATCTGCGTTATGTATCTCTTGAATTCCCTTGCTTTGCACTTTTTCTATTTCTTGTAGTGCTTCCTCGTATATTTCCATAACACTATTTTTTCCCTGTGTTAATTTATAAAACACCTCGTCTTTACAAATATTTTCAAAATAATAATCAATATCAAATTTCATTCTTTTGCAAGTTCCTTTCATAGTTTATCATATTTAATTTTTAGCATAATTCTGCCTTTTTAGCAATACTTTTACACAAAAATTTAATTTTGAAACTAAAAAAATAAGCTAGGAGTTTGTTTCTCCTAGCATTATTACTTTTTATTTCTTTGGTTTGTCTGTTATTCCCATTTCTTCTTTTAATTTGTTTAATTCATCATCAACTGAGGCATTTGAGCCAAGATATTTTGCTTCTAAGTCTATTGCAGGGTCTTCTTCATCTTCTGCAAGTTCTGCAACTGAATTTGCTGTATCTAGCATTTTATCTGCCTTTGCTTCCATCTTTTCAAATGCTTTCATAGAGTCGCTTGTAACTTCCATTGAATTTGCAACCTTGTTTAACTTTTCTTGTGTTTTTGCAACCGATACCTTTGATTTTACATTTTGTCTACGTTGTTCCAATGTTTGAATGTCTTTTGTTAATTTGTCGTGCATTTCCTTCATTTTGTTAGCATTGTCAACTGCAACTGAATGTGCTTTTTCTAAGTCAACTTCCCTTGCTGTAAATTCTTGTTTCTTGGTTAAAAATACTCTTGCATCATCTTCATTTTTGGCTGCTAATGCTTTTCTAGCTAGTCCATCGTATTTTTCAATTTGCTCTTTATTTGCATCTACCAATCTCTTTGTGCGTTTTTCTTCAGCCATAACCTCAGCTGTTTCTTTTTTTACCTCGGCAAGTTGCTCTGTAACCTTTCTCATGTATTCATCAATCATTTTAGATGGGTCCTCACATTTGTCTAGCAGTGCATTGATGTTTGCTGACATAATGTCTTTAAATCTTGCTATAATTCCCATAGTAAATTCTCCTTTCAATTTATATATTTTTTAATACTAATAACTTATTTATACTTGTCTTCCAAATCTCCTGTGTCATCTCCAAATGTATCAAGAGGCTTGCTTAATATATCTTTTGTGTATTGTTCTTTTTCCTTGTCTCTTTTATTTTTGTTTTTGATTACTTTGTATATTATATATACTATTATTACAATTCCTACAAGAATTATTAATACTTTAGCTGTATCCCAGCCATTTGTTGGGCTACTCATAATTGTTTCTGCAGTTTGAGAAAATGTGTTAGATATCATTTTTTCTATTGATAATGATGTGTTATAATAATTTGTTTCAAAGTAACCCCAAAGTATTGATATTGCTTCGTTATCCATTATTGTATCTGCAGAATATCCACTTAAATATTTAAATTCGCCTTCCATCTCTTCTTTGGAGTCGTTTTCACATTGAAAATATGCAAATATAAAGTGTCCCTCATCTGTAAACTTACTTGAATATACGCTTTCAAGATATTCGTTTACATTTGTCTGGTTTAAATCATTTCCGTTCCAATACTCATCTTGGTATGCCACTAATAATATATATGGCTGTATTCCTGTTTCATTGTAAAAATCCTCTAAGCCTGATATTAGAACATTTTTGCTTGAAATCCATCCTATTTGGTCCTCATACCAATCTGTTTTATTTACGACCCCTGTTAGTTTTTCTCTTTGGGTTGTGTTTACTACTACTTGGTTGCTAGTACCAGATTCTAGCATTGCAGATAACATAATAATTACAAGTATTATAATGAAAAATGTAACAATTAGAGAGCCACAGCCACAGCCCCAACCGCCTCTTCTGCGTGGGCCATAATATCCTGGTCCCCAAAACGCTGGACCTCCTATATGCATATGCCATCTATCAGGGCCTCCTGGATGATGTCCGCCACCTGAGGGGTGCCCTCCACCGCCTCCAAAGGAACGTCCGCCTCCTGAAGAACGTCCTCCGCCAGAAAATCCGCCTGAGGAATGGCCTCCGCCAAATCCACCGCTACTATGGCCACCTCCGGCCACCACTGCTTCTTCCCATATTAACCTCCTAAATTTTTATTCTGTTCTTAAAGCTACTGCTGGGTCTTGTTTTGCTGCCATTCTTGAAGGTATTATTCCCGCAATTACAGTTAAAAATACGCTTAATGCTACTAGTAATACGCCACCAACAGTTGGTAATGCTGCAATTGTAGATACCCCTAAGTTTGCCTCTACTATTATATTTATTGGAATACTTAACAAAAGAGTAACTCCAATTCCAAGACATCCTGCAATTAGTCCTTCTATAATTGTTTCAGCATTAAATACCCTAGAAACATCTGTCTTGCTTGCACCAATTGATCTTAATATACCAATTTCTTTTGTTCTTTCTAATACACTTATATATGTAATAATTGCAATCATTATTGAAGAAACTATTAAAGATATTGATACAAATGCTATTAAAACATAGCTAATTACATTTACTATTTTAGTAATAGAAGAAATCATTACGCCAACTATATCTGTATAATTTATTACATTTTCTTCTTTGCCACCTTCTATTTGCTCTTGATTATAATTTTCTATCGCATCTGTTATTGCTTCTTTTGCCTCAAAGTCTTTTGGATAAATGTATATTGTAGTTGGACTATCTAAATCTATTGCTCCCAGTTTCTTTAAATTGCCTTCATATGAGCTATCTTCATTTTCTTTGTAGGCTTGCATTACTTGTGCTATTTGCTCACTAGTCATTTGACTTAACGCATATCTTTGCTCATCTGTTAAGTCATCTATGCTAAATGATTTATCTTCATCTGATGGAAATTCTAAGCCAGAAAATACATTTACATCTGGATTTTCTTTTTGTTCTTGCACAATTTCAGAATTATTAGATTTTTCTATTACATATTCTTTTAATTCCTTTAAATAGCCAATGCCACCAGTCGTTGAAGTAGTTACGCTTTCTTCACTAGGTTGAATTATTCCTACAACTTTTATTGTTTCTGCATTTTCTACTATCTGCTTCATAAATTCTTCGTCATCACTTTTGTCTAGCCAAATGCCATTTTCTTTTTCGTAATAATCACTATTTAAAATCAACTTGTATTCTAAATTTAGCAATTCTTCGTAAGAATATGATGTACTTTCTCCCTTTTCAATGGTGTCACCTTCTAGAATTTTTTCAAATTTATCTGAAAGTTCATCTTGGTCCTTTATTCCCAAACTGTATAAAGTATAATCGCTTATTCTTCCTTCTTTATCCACCATTAATACTACTTCATTATAACTACTTGGCCATGAGCCAGCAAGCAAATTGTATTGTGATTTTAAAACATCTTCGTTGTCTAGTAATTCACTCCATACATCTGTGTTTGAAATCATCGTTCCCATAGATGAGCCTGACGTTAAAGACGAAGTGCCAGAGTCTGTAGATGTACCCAATATATCTCCAAGTCCTAATGAATCCATTACTGTGCTAGGATTTACTCTAACAACATCATCACTTACATCACTTTTATATAAATTGATGTTTAAATCATATTCATACTGAATAGCATTGCTATTATCTGATATAACATTATTTCCGTTTTCCAGGTATTTTTTTAATTCTTGTAAATTGTTGCTTTCCACCTTGCTAGAAATAGTAGATAACATTGTATCCATTATATCTGATGAATAAATTTTGCCTTCCTCTTTTTCTTCTTCATCGTCTAAAAGGCTTCCAACCATTGATTGCATCATACTTGATATATCTATTGTTTCTTTTGTTATTGTTACAGGATACGATGAAAGAGTACTTTCCTCTACAGTATTTATATAATTTTGAATTCCGTTAGAAAGTGCTAGAATTAGGGCAATTCCAATGATTCCTATAGAACCTGCAAAAGCAGTTAATGTTGTTCTTCCCTTCTTTGTCATCAAATTTTTAAAACTTAGTGACAAAGCAGTTGAATATTTCATATATGTTCTTTTATTCTTTTTATTTTTGCTTTTTGCTTTTTCTATTTCCTCTTCTGAAGCAGAATATGGATTAGAGTCGTCTATTACATTGCCATCTAGCAATTTTATTATTCTTGTAGAATACTTTTTTGCTAAATCTGGATTGTGAGTTACCATTATAACCAATCTATCTTTAGCAATTTTCTTTAATAAATCCATAATTTGAATTGATGTTTCTGAATCTAGCGCTCCTGTTGGCTCGTCTGCAAGTAATATATCTGGATTTCCAACAATGGCTCTTGCTATTGCAACCCTTTGCATTTGACCACCTGACAATTCTGTTGGTTTTTTATGTATCTTATCTCCTAGTCCAACAGTTTTTAAAGCCTGTATTGCTCTATTTCTTCTCTCTTTTTTGTCTATTCCAGCAAGTGTTAATGCAAGTTCGACATTGCTTAAAATACTTTGATGTGAAATTAAATTATAACTTTGAAAAACAAATCCAACAGAATGATTACGATATGTATCCCAGTCTCTATCGTTAAACTGTTTTGTAGATTTACCATTAATAATTAGGTCTCCTGATGTGTATCCATCTAAGCCACCAATTATATTTAAAAACGTAGTCTTTCCGCACCCGCTTGGTCCGAGTACTGAAACAAACTCGCTATCTCTAAACTCTAAGCTAATGTCCTTTAAAGCCTCAACATTTTCGCTGTTTTTTCCACCATAGGTTTTCTTTATGTTTTTTAATTGTAACACTTACGTACACTCCTTTATTTCTAATATAAACAGTTTACCACCTCAATTTTACCATGTCAATATTTAAAATTTAGTTCACGAAAATTTCACATTTTATGCTTAATTTCTACACTTATTTCGCCCTTTTTAGACACAAAACATTCATCTTTATAAAATACAAAATAAAGCAAATAAACCTTAGTCTATTTGCTTTACTCCTTCTTTATTTTTTTCTATTAAATAAATTGCATATGCAATTACAGAGCCAACAGTTGCTGTTATAGCTTGAGTTGTACTCATGGCTGTTTGTAAATTTGAAACCAATTTCTCTGGAAATACTCCAATTAGATTTAATATTTCAAATGCACCAAATATTATAGCTACTTTTGCCACAATTCCCACAACTGTCGCTAGTAAATAATTTTTCCCTTTGGCAACCTTTAGAAATTTATATGAATATACTAATGCAAAGTTTCCTACCCAAATTGCTGGAATCATATATACCATATAAACTGATGCGGTTGTAAAAACATAACCGCTTAATACTGTAGAAATACTTGGCATTGTAACTACACCCAAAATTTTCTTCCAACCTTTTAAGTTAAGAGCTGCAACTATTAATGCAGTATTTACAATTGAGCCAACTATAAGTTGTGATTTTGTTACAACAACACTCGTTGCGGGGAATATTGCCTTTAGTATTTCCCCTAAAAATGTTGGTACCAGAAGTGCTACTAAGTAAATTGCTATTGTTTGAATAATGTCTACCTTTTTAGAAAAGTCCTGAACTCTTTGATTTATAACGCTTTCGTTTTCCATTTGTTACCTCCTATATTTTAATTTTTAATACTTTGCAATTATATTATAAAAAATCTTAATTGTAAATAATTTTTTAAATTGGATTTACATGAATTACCGCTAAATATATTTCTTCCACATTGTTTACAATTTCTTTTTCTAGTTTATCTGCTATATTGTGGCTTTCAAAAGTAGATAAATTTCCATCTACAAAAATAGAAAGTGAAATCTGGTATTTGTATCCAACTGGAGTAGAATTAAAATGTGATATTTTCTTTATTTCTTCATATTTATCTATTATATTAAGGACTTTGTTTTTTGCGTCCTCATTAATGGCTCTATCCATAAGTACATCATAGCTATCTTTAAACAACCTTATTGCAGATATTAATATCCATACTGCTATTACAATTCCTACTATTCCATCAACAACATAAATACCAAAATAATTTAATCCGCATGATATTAAGTTAAAAGTAGTTATCACACAGTCATTTCTATGGTCCTTCGAATTTGCTTTTAAAAGTATATTGTTCATCTTCTTAGACATTCTATTTGTGTATATGTATAAGGTAAATTTTACTAAAATTGTGACAATACAAACAATTACAAGCCATATTGAAAATTCATATGTATTTCTGTAAAAAATAGATGACAATGAATCTTTAAAAATTTTTAATGCCATAACACCAATAATAAGGCTAATTAACATTGAGTATATATATTCTGCTTTTCCATGTCCTAGGTTGTGGTCATCATCATTAGGCTTACTCGACACTTTATTTCCTAAAAAAGTAATGGTGGACGATAAAACATCTCCTGCACTATTTAATGTATCTGCAATCATCGCTTGACTATTTGTAATAAATCCGATCGTTCCTTTAATAATAAGCAAAAATACATTTCCCGCTATTCCAAATACACTTGCTAATTTTACATTTTCAAATCTGTTCATATTCTCTCCTCTATAACTTTTACATTTATAATCTTATTAACATTCTCAAAAATTTATCACCATTATACCATTAATAATTTTTTTATACTACATATTTTAAAAATATTAGTTTAAAGAAGCATTTGTGCAGCATATATTTACAATGACTAAAATGACACATGCACATATTTTACTGCTTTTACGTAAATGTAATATTGCAATCCTCTTAAATCTTTGGTATAATGGTATTTGAGGTGGAAATACATGATAATAATTTATGACTTTGATGGTACTTTAACCCCTTATTCCTTTCCCCAATACTCAATATTAAAACAACTTGGAGTTAAGGAACAAACATTAAAAGCTCGAATTGCCAAAAAAATATCTATGGGAAAAGCAATTAATCTTTATGAAGCATATTATAAATGCTATAAAGACGTATTTCAAGAAAAAAACGTTCCTATGACGCGAGATAATGTTTGTCAGGGTGCAGAAAGCGTTCAATTAAATAATGGTGTTTTAAGCTATTTCAAGAGATTTCAACATTCTAAAACTGGAATTAGACATTATATTGTTACATCTGGAATACAAGATTTCGTTGAAGACACGCCAATCAGTAGTTATGTAGATGGTATATACGGGGTAACCTTCAAGAAAAAAAATGGCATATTTCAACATGTGGATAGATTGCTATCTGACAAAAAAAAGGTTGATGTTATAAAATCCATTCAGGCGCAAAACAATGGTACTTGCGATATTATATATTTTGGTGATGGTCTAACTGACAAATGTGCATTCGAATATATTCATTCTATTGGTGGTAAAAATGTATTTGTGACATCCAATAGCCGTTCGATTACAAATTATAAAAAATTAAACAAGGGCCGACTTATTGATGAATGTTTTGATTCTAATTTTGGTATTGGCTCTAAAATTAGCAGGTATGTTCGGTAAATTCATGGAAGAAGAACAAGAAAAATAGTGTCTATGTTTTAGGTACTATTTTTTTTTGCTCATTTTGCTGTTTGATATTATAAAATAGTCAAATAGTGAAAGGAGTAATTTTTATGTGGTTAATAAATAAACTAAACAAACTTGCAAAAAGAAGAGAAATGAAAAATATCAATTTTAGTAAATTAGCAAATGAATGGCTGGAATATAAAAAAAATATGGTAAAGGAATCTACATATTTTCACTATATGTGTTTAATAGAAAATCATCTAAAACCATATTTTAATAATTTAGATTTTGAAGAGCCAATAAATTATAATGAATTTATAAAGGAGCTGTCTCAAAAGTATGCAACAAAAACTGTAAGAGAAATTATATCAGTATTAAGAGCAATTCTAAAATATTATCAAGAAGAATATAATTGCAATTTGCAAATAAAAAAAAGCAGTGTCCCCAAGGTAGAAAAAAATCAAATAAAAATATTCAGCAAAACGGAAAAGAATAAAATAATAAATTTTTGCTTAAAAGACGCAACACTTAAGAATATTGGAATAATAGTATGTTTAAATACCGGCTTAAGAATTGGCGAAATATGTGGATTGAAGTGGAAATATATTGATTTAGACGAAAAGGTGCTGTATGTAAGGCATACGCTAGAGAGAGTTTATGACAAAAGGGAAAAATGTACAAAGGTTATTTTAGATAAACCTAAAACGCAAACATCAATAAGGGCAATACCAATAACAAAAAGGTTATATGATATTTTGAAACCTATAAAAAAGAAATATAAAGAAAATGATTTTTTGCTTTCTGGAACAGAAAAATGTAT
>CAZXVQ010000025.1:0-11312 GCA_964644295.1 uncultured Clostridium sp. | reverse complement strand
GTTGCTTATTTTACCACATAATTAAATATTTGTCAAATTATATTTTCTTCCTTGTCATTTCCAGTAGGTTCAATTTCGTAAAACCTACTATTTGTGTCTTGCTTCTATCTTTTTTTAGTTCATTTTCTAACAGTTGTGTTATTAACTCTCTTTCTTCTGGCTTATCCATATCAATATAGTCAATTACTATTATTCCGCTGATATTTCTAAGCCTTATTTGTTTTGCAATTTCTACTGTTGCCTGCTTGTTTACAAGAAAAATCGTGTTATCTTTTGTGTAACTATTTTTCCCTGTAAATTTCCCAGAATTTATATCTATAGCAGTTAATGCTTCTGTTTTATCTATTGTAATAAATCCACCACATTTTAGCCATATTTTTCTTTCCTGCATTTTGTCAATCTGCTCTTGTAACTTATACATATCCATTAGATTTTCGCTTGACAACACAATTTCTATATTGCTTTTGTTGATTTTCTTAATATATTTTTGAACAGACTCATATATGCTCTTTTTATTTACAGTTATTCTATCTATATTTGTTTCTAATACACTTGTTAAGAACTTTGATATTATATCATAATTTTTGTATATTAATCTTACTTCACCTGTTTTTGATATTTCCTGGTAACTTGCACTTATCTTATGCCATAAATTAATTTGTTCTAAAATGTCTTTTTTTATCTCTTCTTTTTCTTTTTGTGCAGAACCTGTTCTAAGTATTAATCCAAATTTTTCATCTGGTGCACAGGTTTTAAAAACATCTTCTGCAATTTCCTTTAATCTTTCTTTTTCTGCTTTGCTTTCTATTTTTTGTGATACGGTTATAAAATTTGAATTTATTATTAATACACACAGCCTGCCAGTTAGACTTATATGTTTAGAAACCCTAGCTCCTTTTAGATTTTCTTCATCTTTTTTTACTTGTACCAATATTGGCATATCTTGTTTTATATAATCCGATATTTTATATTTGTCTAGCTCTTCTTCTTTATTTCCTGTTTGATTGCTTACTTTTGGTATTATATCTTTTATATGTATAAAAGCATTTCTGTCTTCTCCAATATCAACAAATGCTGCCTGCATTCTTGGTAAGACATTTTTAACTTTTCCACAATATATGTTTCCTTCTAAAATCTTTTCAGCTTCAGAATCGTCATATTTTTCTACCAATTTTCCGTCTTCTAGCAAAGCAACTGTATTAACTTTATTTTCTCTATTAATTATAATTTCCTTCATAGTATAAATTTGTATTATTTCTCCTTTTGCAAATTTTTAGTTTAACTTATTCATTGCACTATCTATGCCGAACTCAAGAATTTCTTTTACTGCCTCTGCCGCCTTCTCTACGCCCTTTTCAAGTACTGTGTATTCTTCATCTGATACTTTGTTTATTACATAGTTCATTAAATTTGGAATTTTGTCATTGTTTCCAGTTCCTATTCTAATTCTTGCAAACTCTTCTGTTCCAAGCTCATATACTACAGATTTCATTCCATTATGATTGCCTGGTCCACCTTTTTTCCTTATTTTTATTGTGCCAGTCTCAATGTCTATATCGTCGTATATTACTATAACATTTTCTAATTCTGGCTTGTAAAAGTTTTTAAATTCACGCACAGCTTCTCCACTTAAATTCATGTAGGTTTGTGGCTTTATTAAAACAACCTTCTTGCCTCCTACTATTCCAGTTCCATATATACTATTGAATTTTTGTTTATTTACTTTTATATCAAACTTTTCTGCCAATATATTTATTGTGTCAAATCCCATATTGTGCCTTGTATGTGAATATTCTGGCTCTGGATTCCCCAATCCTATAACTAAATACATTATTTTCTCCCTATAATTTACAAGTTTCTTTAGCTAGTATAGCATATATTTTGACACTTTGCAAAAAATATTATATAATTTTGTCAAATAAGTGAATATAAAAAAGAATTTAACCTACTGTTTTCTACAAAAAAATTTGCGACTTACAATTATAATATTTAGGTAATAATATTTCACACATATTAAAATACGAAAGGAAATTAGCCCAAAATAGTGGCTAGTACAGGACTATTACATGGAAAATAATTTTAAATCTGGATTTGTTTCTATACTTGGAAGAACTAATGTTGGAAAATCCAGTATCATAAATGCTTTAGTTGGAGAAAAGGTTGCTGCTGTTGCAAATAAGCCTCAAACAACAAGAACTGCAATTAGGGCAATTGTTAACAGACCAAATTCTCAAATAATTTTTGTTGATACGCCAGGAATTCATAAGCCCAAATCTAAACTTGGAGATGTTATGGTCGAAACTGCATTTGGTGCTTCTTCAGATGTTGATTTAATACTTTTTGTAATTGAGGCAACTTCTTTAGAAATTGGCAAGGGCGATAGATTAATTTTAGACAAGATTATTGCTTCTAATAAAAAATGTATTCTTGTTATAAACAAAATTGATTTAATAGATAAAATCCATCTTGCAAAAATAATTGAATTATATTCAAAGGAATATAATTTTGCTTCAATTGTTCCAATTTCTGTAGTAAAAAACAAAAATTTGGATACTTTATTAGATGAAATTGAAAATAACCTAAAAATTGGTCCTGCATATTATAATGTAGATGAATATACTGACCAAACTTTAAGGCAACTTGCAGAAGAAACCATACGTGAAAAAGCTTTAAAACTGTTAGACGATGAAGTTCCTCATGGAATTTATGTAGAAGTAGATAAAATGAAACACAGAAAGACCATGAAAGAGGAAAGTATTTATGATATTTCTGCAACAATATATTGTTTAAGAGATTCTCATAAAGGAATAATTATTGGCAAAGGTGGTCAAATGCTTAAAAAAATTGGTGTCTACGCAAGACAGGATTTAGAAAAAATGCTTGGCGTAAAAGTAAATTTGCAATTATGGGTAAAGCTCAAAGAAAACTGGCTAAATGATGATTCTTTAATAAAGAAATTTAAACTTCAATAATTTTATGAATAATTTTTTGTAAATGGCAAAAGATAAAATAAATTGGTATACTGGGAGATGATTTCATATGATAAAAAAATTGGCTTGGAATACATTTAAAAATACTGGCAATATAAATACCTTTTTAGAATTAATAGAATTGGAAAATACAGAAAAAAGCTTATTTAATGCAAGCTCTAGTAGCAATGATTTTAAAAAAAGCGACTCTAATGGAGCAAATATTGCCGAATTAAAAACTAAACTATAAGAAGGATATATATGGGAATAATTAAAACAAAGGGAATTGTACTATTAGAAAGTAACATGGGGGATTTTGATAAAATGGTTTCTATTTTAACCCCTGATATTGGGAAAATTGGCTGTGCTGCCAAGGGCTCTAGAAGACCTAAGAGCCCTCTTTTAGCCGGAACTCAATTCTTGAGTTTTAGTGATTTAATAATTTATCATGGTGCCAATTCTTATAGTATAAATTCTTGTGATGTAATAGAAGTATTTTATAACATCCGTACAGATTTAGATAAATTACGTTACGCCTCTTACATCTCTAGAATAATCTACGATATTACAGACGAAAATCAATATACATATAAAATTTTGCAACTTCTATTAAATACTTTGTATATGATTTCAGAAACAGACATGGATAAAGATTTTATTTTGTCCGTGTTTGAAATTCGCTTAATGGTTCTTCTTGGTTTTTCTCCAATACTAGAAAAATGTTCAATATGTGGCATTCAGGACAATATAGGTTATTTTAGCATAACAAATAACGGATTTTTATGTAACAGTTGCGGCCCTACAGATAAATCTGCAATAAAAATTTGTCAAGATACGTTTAATGCTTTAAAATACATATGTTCTGCACCTGCCAAAAAATTATTCTCATTTTCTGTTTCGGAAGATTCTAGAAAAGAATTAAAATTAATTGGTGGACTATATTTGAACAAGAATTTAGATAAAGAATACAAACTAGGAATATAAAAATAGGACTTAGGAAATAACTATCCTAAGTTCTACTTTTTTACAAATTATAAATTATCTATAACATTGGTTGTTTCTGTTGGTTCTTCTTCTCCCTCTATTGTAACATTTGCATCAATTGGGCAAATTTGTACATAGGTGTTTCCATCATTTACATCAATTTCATTTCCTTCAAGGTCTTTATACACAGTTTGTGAACTTCTTGTGGATTTCTCACAGGTTATTTTAATTGCCTTGCCATTTGTTATATAATATCCATCCAATGTTCCAATATTGTATAACTGTTGTCTATCTTTATTTTCTCCATCATTTAAAACCGTATTTCTAGCAAAAGTTATTATTATGTTCTTTGTAGTTACCTTTTCGCCGGTAGTCCAATCTGTTTCTTCTACTCCCTTTGAGTATCTTTGATATCTTTGCGTTTCGGCATTATATTCATATTCCACTATGTTTGACGAAGAATATGGTATTGTGATTTTTTCTGCACTAATGCCGTCTTCTAGGTCAACTTCGTATGTAACATAGTTTAAAACACTTTCCGCAGTAGAAGTTGTTGCATATCCTTTTCTTTCTGCAATGCTTAAAATTTTTTCTGTAGATGTTGCAACATTGTGTGGAGCACTTTTATCTTTTACTCTCCAGAAAGATGATTCACTTTCTGTTATTCCATTTATATTATTAACTCCTAAGGTAGATATATCAGACTGAGCCTGTGGACTCCAACCATAATGAACATATATAGCGTCATTTTCCAGTGCATAATCTAGGAAGTAATGCCTTGAACTTCTAACAGGTCCTATCTTTTCCAAGTCTTTGCCTTTAAACAAAGCCATTAGCCTGCTTTCTCCGCCTTCGACTATTATCTCGTATACCATATATGCCTCATTTAAACCACCTTGTGGTAAGGCTGCTTTGTGATTATCTATCATAACGGCTATTGGTCTTTCTTCCCCTTGCCAAATTTGTACCTCTGGCTCAGGTTCTTCATTTGGTTCCTCATTTTCAATAATTTCAGTTCCCAGATTAATTGCTTCTTCTTCCTTTTCTTTGTACCATCTGTATGCTAATATTCCTCCTGCTGCCAATATTGCTACAATTAACAAAATAACAAAAAATTTTAAAAACTTACTCATTTGATTTCCCCTTTTTATAATAATTTTAATATGCGTATTTATTGAATTTTAAAAATTGTTAGCCCATATACAAGTATAACAATTAATACACCCATACATGCTCCAAATACAACCTCTGCCTTTGTTCTTGCATTGTTAAACATTCTATTGCCTGCAATTAGTATAGATAACACAAGAGCTAGTGTAAATGTAACTATATCTTTGCTGTTTATCCAAATGGCTGTAAGCGCCGCAAATGCTATTGCAGATTGACCACTTGGCACAAATCCTTCTTTTATTAATTGCCCTCTTTGCTTTCTTTTTAGTAAAACTGCCTTAAGCGCAATTACTGCAATTACTACCAATATAAAAGCAACAAATGCCAAATGCAATGGCGATTTTACCATATTGCTAAAAATGCTGTCACTAATTGCCTTTAAATTTTCCGATTTAAAGAATATAAAATACCCTACAATTAACGCATTACATGTAGCAAGAACAACTGCTCCTGCTGCCACATCTTTTGCTATTTTTGCCTTTGGATGATACACATCCACAAACAAATCTACAACTGTTTCTATAGCGGTATTTATCATTTCTGCAAATATAACAAAAAATATTGCAAAAACTAAGCATAAAAACTCTGCAGTATTTAGTCCATAGAACAGGCATAAAATCATTACAATTACTGCCATTACGAGTTGTATTCTAAAATTTCTTTGTGTTGTTGCAGTATAAATTATTCCATTTACAGCATTTTGGCACGCCTCTATAAAATTATCGTTTGTCAACTTATGCTCATCTTTCTTCATATAAATCCCCAATCTAATCCCTGGTTATTCCAAGTTTGTTTAATATGTTTTCTTCTTTTTGTCTCATAACGCATTTATCTTCTTCTTTAATGTGGTCATACCCCATCAAATGATAAAATCCATGTACCACCATGTATGCCAGCTCTCTTTGTGTACTATGTCCATATTCTTTTGCTTGCTCTATAACTTTAGGAATAGATATCATTATATCTCCTAAAACATCTTCTGCTGTTTTTCTATTATTTTTTTGCTCTAACATTTGTAATATTTCTTCTTGTTCAAACATAGGAAATGATAATACATCTGTTTCTTTATCTATGCCTCTATATTGTTTGTTTGTTTTTCTTATTGTTTCGGGGTTTGTTAGAATTATGTTTAAATATAAATTAGTACTAGCTAGGTTTTCTTCGTTAAAGCAAGTATTTGCAACCTTTTCTATTAACTGTTTATATTCATCATTTTCTTCTACATCCCAAAATTCTATTTGTGTATATTGTTTCAATTTACTTTCCCTTCCATGTATTTTTGCATAATTTTAAATTGCTGCCTTTATTTGTTCTTTAGCGTAAATTCTAATTGAGCCATTATTTGTATAGCTTTTTGCAGATGAATAGCTATTTTTTAGTTCCTTCATAACGCCAAATGCAACTAATTTTCTTTTATAAAATTTAACTATTCTGCAATATCTATTTATATTTTTATAGACTTCATTTAGCTCTCTTTTTAAGAATAAAATTTCCTTCTGTTTTGAATATTCTATATAATTTTTCTCTTTTAAAGAGTCTATCATTTTGTATTGTTCCCAGAACTTTTTATATTCTTCCCTGTCTGATGGTTTGTCCCAATAAATTTTTGTAGACAACAGCCTTAGGTTGTAATCATCTATTATATTTATTAACAAGCCATATGCTTTTTCTTGCTTTCTATTTATCTTTGTATCCATTATTAAAGTTCTAGTATCTACCAATAACTTTTCGTAACATTGCTCTGCAACCACAAGAGGTAGGCTGTGTGTAAACAGCTTTCTGCTTATTCCTAACAAAATCATATTTTTCTCAATAACGTCGTTTTGGTCAAGCTTACCTACTGTAAACCTTTCGAAATTTTTGTAGTCTCCTAATATTTCCGAATAGATTTTATTATTTGGTTCTTCTTCCATTTTTATTGGTAAAATATCTGTAATATATTCTTCTACAGATGAGAATATTTTATTATATACCTCATCTTTTTCTCTTTCTGACAAATTATCCGAAAGCCTTATAGAATAGTTTTTTAAAAGCTTTTTATACAGTGTTTCCATTTTGCTTGCATAAAAGTGTTGATATTTATTTGCAAGTTTTTCCTTGTTAAGTTCTTTTACTGTGTCATAATCTAGCTGCATTAAAAATATTTGCTTTTTGTATTTGTACTCTAAATATTCTATATCTTTTAAATGAATAACCATATAATATTTAGATAGAGCTTCCTTTTCAAAGGCTGTTGCTGTATCATTCTTTACCTTTTTATATACATTATCCATCATATGTTTGTCTATTGCTTCTAAGTATAAAGAATAAACCTCTTCGTATTTTTTCTCTATTTCTTCAGTCTGTGTAGAATTTTGTTGAGAATCTACATAAGCATCATACATTTTTAATACATTGTTTCTTTTTATAGAAATTAGCATTCCGTTAATTCCTATTTTTGTTGGTATTAATAGTTTTGTTATAGTATTTGTTATCCTCGCAAAAATTTTTTTATTTGGATAAACGCTAAGACTTCTTTCTTCCATAATCATCTTTCCTTTCAAAATACTATTTCCTCTTTAGTCCCAATATTTTCTAATACTTCGTATATAACTTCTACCTCCACATATTCCTCACACGCGTAGACATTTTGATATTTTTGTAATATATTTTCTGGGTTTTCTATTGTTTTGTCTAATCTTTGAGAAGCTTTTTGTATTCCAATTTGCGTTGCTTCCTCTGTTCCGTAGGTAATTTGGTTTTCTGTTTTTTCCGAATTTGTTATTTTTATTAATTCAATTGGTAAATAAAAATTAGAAAATATTTGTATCTGATTGTACGTTTCTATTGTATCATAAATTTCAAATTTTGAAAGAGTTTTGTAAAAATTTATTGTAAAATTATTAAATTTTATTTTATATTTATTTTCAATATTCCCTGTAAAGCTTTCTACCACTTGGTTTAGAGGGACTTTTTCTTTTTCTGAATACCAAACCTTTGCTATAACTTCTCCCTCTGCATGTAAATATCTTGTGCCAGTATACTTTCCCTCTATCCATCCGGCAATTAATATATCACCTTTTGTTACAATATCGCCTATATTTACTACGGAAATGCCATTTTGAGCGCTAATTTTTACAATTTGACCGTCCTTATTTGCTACAATGTTGCAGTAATCTTCCTCATTTACAATTTCGGGCTGTGCCTCTGCCTCTACAATTTCAACTGTTGCCTTTGTTCCTTCTATAGAAATTCCTATCCATGCAACATCTCCCCTTTGCAAACGTATTGCATTTATAATCTTTTGTTTATCTATACTGCTTTTCAATTTTCCAATTTCAAGTCCATTTTCTGACAGCATTTCCATTATATCTTCTTTGCTTATTTTGTCTATTCCTTCTATATCAATATTCCAAATAAACCTAGATAGTGCAAACAATATAACCAAAATCACTATTATCAATATTAAAAACATTTTTCTTTTTCTATATTTATTTAATAAAAACGGAATGCCTTTTTTGCTTAAAATCTTAACCTTGCATTTTGTATCCTTTGCTATTCTGCACAGTTTTTTAAAATCTCTTACACACACTTTAGCATATATTATTGTAGACTTTTCCCTTTTAATATTCCAAAATAATATTTTATTATTTACACATTTATTTATAAGTTTTTCTGCACAATAGCCTTCAATTCTAATATTAACATACCCAATTGCATAGTTTAGCAGAATTTTAAAAAACATTTTCTATCCCTCATTTCTCAATCTTTTCAAAGTCTACAGTTTCTATGTCTCCTGTAACCATTATGTCATCGCTCGTCATTTCTCCTAATTTTAAATTAAATCCTGTAATATTAACTATGCCAATATATGTTTTTATTCTTATATAAATGTCCTGATACTCTAGAATTACCCTGTAATTTTCTATTAGCATTTGCTTAAAGCCTGCAATAGTAAGCTTTGGCTCGTTGGTGGCCACCTCTTTGGGTACTTCTAAAATTTTATCTAGCATGCCTTCTTTATTTCTTCTCTTACGCAAAAAAATCAATCTCCTTACATTTTTAATTAGCTTGCAAAATTATCAATATTTCTAAATTCATATCCTTGACTTTTTATCTGTTTAATAACTTCGTCTAATATATTTGCGTTATCCTTTGATGTCGCATGAAGTAGCATTATCTCCCCATTGTGTAAATTATCCAATATTTTCTTTTTACCATATTCCTCTCTTCCCTGTTTTGACTCATCCCAATCATCATATGCAAAAGACCACATTACTGTTGTGTAGCCAAGTGTATTTGTATATGCAACTGTCCTCTGACTATATTCTCCCTTTGGTGGTCTCATATATTTCATTTCATATCCAAACTTTTCGTACATTGCTGTATGCAAATCCATTACCTCTTGTTTAATCGTGTCTAAGGTACAATCTGGCATGCTTTTATGGTTAACAGTGTGATTTCCAACTATATGCCCATCATCAATCATCTGCTTTACCAAATCTGGCTGAGTATTTAAATAATGTGCTGTTATAAAAAAAGTTGCCTTAACATCATTTTGCTTTAGCACCTCCAATATTTTAGATGTATATCCCGCTTCATATCCCAAATCAAATGTTAAATATATATAATTATCATTTGCATTTCCCATGTAAATTCCTTGATATTTATCTAAAATTTGCTTGTTTGTACTTCCAACATCTGGTTGCTCGTGATTATCCGCCCTTTTTATTCCCCAGCCAATTTTTGTATTTGGCAAATTGTCTATGTCTGCAAGTTGACCACTTGTATATAAAACAACGCTATTTGCTCTATATACTTGATTTGCTATTAATACTCCGCTTAATACAACTGCTATAATTGCTAAAAATATAGCGTTTTTGTTCTTTAAAATCTTTTCTTTAAACAAATTCATATTTTTATCCTTTCATAGAAATGGTTATTGTTAAATCTTATGAATTGTATTAAAAAATATTACTCAAGTTTAGCTTTTTTAAATATAAGGCACACAAAAAAAATAGGAAAAATCGAAATTTTTCCTATTTTTAATCGTCTAATATTATCGCAGCTACAATTTAATTACATATCCATTGGCGAATTATTATCACTTTTATGTAAGAAAGCATAAAGCACTAAACATATAGTTCCAAGCCACATTGCATAAAAGCCTATATTATAATATTTAAATGATGATACTCCCATAACTGATGTTTCATATATGGCAAATATAGCAATTAAAGCTGTTGGTATAAGTGAAAATTTTGGATTTTCACATTCTTTAATTTTTCTACCTAAACCAGTATTAAATAAGGCTGGTACAAATTTTTCCACATAATCTTTAAATATAAATAGTAGGTTTGCAATTGCTAAAATCATTATAACTTTGCCTTCCCAGTATCCCCATAAAGAAATAGAAAACTTATATCCAAAAATATTGTATTTAACATATGGCGTTACAGTACCTAATATTAAAGCTATAATCCCTATTGCTCCTAAAATTCTTGTAGTTCTGCATTTTTCTAAAATACCTTTCATTTTTATTTTTCCCCCTTAAATTATAATATTAAAAACATTAATAACTATTTTAAACCATTTGTAAATGTGTTAATCATTGTTTCGCTAAAATTTTTGCCACTAATTCTTGTATTGTTAGCACCTTCTATTTTTGAATTAGAAAGTCCCTTTTCGTGTCTAATTAAATTGTCAACTTTTCTTAAATTGAATAGTTTTTTCTTTGTTTCTGTTTCATAATGATGTCTTGCATTTGAGTTTCTGTACCTAAAATAATTGATAAAGAAATATATAAAACCAGCTAATAAGAATAACCACTCATATTCAAAATCTACGATTAATGTTGCAAGATATCCTAATAGTTCTACTATTGCAGAAACTCCGATCAATTTTGGCATATGAATAGGTACGCTTCCCATTGTTTCTTTTGTTCTAGCATTAACTGCCACATAATGCAAAACACTATTATTTTCGCCCTTCTTTTGTTGATAGCTATATAACCATACTGGTAAATATGCTGTTTTCCATTGTTGACCTTTTACATCTAATTCTTCTACTTGCCAATTAACGCCACGGTCATACTCCTTTAATGTTTCGTTTGCAGAAAGTCTTGCTATATCCTTGCTCTGCGTATCAACTAATGTTCTTAATTCATCAACATTAGTATCACGCTTTTCTGAAGTATAACCCTTTAAATAA